>JBGURN010000150.1:0-9793 GCA_045131955.1 Bacteroidaceae bacterium | reverse complement strand
TGGCCGACGGCACCGCCAAATACTACAGTCTTGACAACGACAGCAACTGGTATGAGGTTGAGGATGTGTTCAACATGTATTTTGTAGACGGCAACCTCCTCTGCACCCGTTGGAAGAACGTTGGAGAGAACGAGATTGAGAACCGCGAATGGTGGGAGATTGAGTCCATCGACGCCGACTCCATGAGCTGGACCGCCAAACGTTTGGAATACACCTCAATGGGTACAGGATCCAGCACATTGATCATCCCCAAGCAGTACACCGCCTCATTCAGCATGACCCGCGTCAAAAACTAACACATTAGGGACGGTTCCTAATGTTCAAAACTGCAACATTAAGAACCGTCCCTAATGTTGCAGTTTTCGATTAAAAGCAAGGATAATACTATATCTGTCCCGTTAAGGCCTAAAAGAAAAAACCTCTATTACCGAAATTTGCACACCAAAACGAGGTAGGTATGAAAAGAAAGAATCTATACTACATAGCAGCAGCCCTCTGGGGAATTCCCGGATTGATAATATCACTCAAAGGCATTATAGCGTATATGGCAATGCCCTCCAGTGAGCTATGGTGGCTGATTCTGATTACGGCATTCGTACTGACAGGTTTCTTCTTTATGTTTAGCCGTATTGTTGACCGATACGCTTCACGAATTGCCGCCCAGAATGCAACAACGTCTGTCTTGCAAACATTCCCATTGAGAGGATGGATTCTGATTGTCTTCATGTCTTGTCTTGGAATAGCCTTGAAGTTTATACCTGGCATCCCAGCCGAATTTACAGCATCATTTTATTCCGGTCTGGGGCCGATGCTGATCTTTGCGGCATTCAGTTTTATCAGATACAGATACAAAGAGACTGATTAGGGGCTGATACTTTTTTCTTTCTGCAAAAACTGCAACATTAGGAACCGTCCCTACTGTTCAAAACTGCAACATTAAGAACCGTCCCTAATGTTGCAGTTTTTTTGAAAAAAAACCGATATTTTTGAAAGGAATCTGAGAAATCGTAGTCTAAATGTACAAACGATTGATTTCCGAACAGATGAAAGATTTAGAATTAGAATTCACAAAAATGGTCAGAGAGTACCGTAGCACCATTTACTCGGTATGCTATTTCTTCTCTGACAATCCGACAGAAGTCGATGACCTTTTCCAAGAGGTGTTGGTTAATCTATGGAAGGGATTTCCCGAGTTCAGGAACGAAAGCAGTATAAAGACGTGGTTATGGCGTGTCAGCCTGAACACCTGCTGCTCTATCCAGAAAAGGGAAAGACGGAATGTACCAACCGTCCCGTTGCTTATCGACAAGGATCTGTTCAGTGAGTCCGAGCAGGCAGGCCGCCAGGTCAAGATGCTGTATGACAGGATCAACAAACTGGAGGTTTTTGACCGCGCAATCATTCTTCTGTGGCTGGAAAGCATGAGTTACGATGAGATTGGGGCCATTGTGGGTTTATCCACATCGGCCGTAACAAGCAGACTGTTCCGCATTAAGGAGCAGCTCAAGTCAATGTCCAACAACTAAAACATCAAGACTATGAAAGAAGAAATGATAAACCTGAGTGAACTTGAGGAACTCAAGGAGAGCTATCAGATAATGAATGAGAAACTGGAGAGTCAGGAGATAATCACTCCCGATCAGATCCGTGCGGCAACCGAGCAGAAAGTGGAATATCTCGAGACAGAGCTTAAGACAATCTTAATTTGGGGTTACATAATCTCCTTCCCGCTTCTGATCCTGCTGTTCAATTTCACATACGGACTCTCAACAGCCGCATTGATAACATCCGGCACATACTGCCTTCTGAACGCTGCTATAAGCGCATTCATACTCCGCAGAGTAAGACGCAAGGACCTGGCTGCACTTGACCTGAACGCCCTTATGTCAAGGGAGAAAAAGTACAGAAAGACTTTCCTTATCATGCTGGCTTTGACCGAGGTATTCTGGGTTGTGTTTGCGTTCTCCTTCATGACCACGACATTAGGCATCATCCTGGTGGTTGTCCTTGTACTCATGACTGTGCCCCGATACTACCACAGCTACATCAAAGCCTACAAGGAGGGCCTTCAGGGCAGAATTGAGGAACAGCCCTCACTGCTGGGCCGTATAGGAAAGATAGTCGGATTTACAGTACTGGGCATATTGTTACTGGCAATGGTAGCCTTTTCAGTACTTTATATCATCGCGTTCTTTAAGACATATCAGGAGATCGGTTTCAAGGACTATGCTTGGGTCAACTACCTGTACGGTTTCATAGTATTAGGATTTACAATATCCCTTATAACCATTCTGTTTGAGACCACCGGAAAGAACAAGGGACACAGGCCAAGCACCTTCACAATCGTACTGTTCTCAGTAAGTATTGCCCTGTACGTTGCATCATACGTGCTTGATTATATCAGGAACGGCGTCTTTGACAAGAGCTGCGTATTCATGGTAGTTGTATCAATAATAATCATCTCCAACTTCATCAAAAGAAAAGAGTGACGGAAAGGGGTCAGACCCCAATCCGTCACGCAAGAGCAATCGTATCGGGGCGAACCCGGAGGGTGAGAGCGGCTCCGGAGGGCCGCCAAGCGAAATGAAATGAAGCGCTTTCGCGTAGCGAAATAAAAAAAGGTGCTACGCACCACAAAACAAAAAAGCCGCCATTTGGCGACTTTTTTATTTTGCGGTGCGTATGGGACTCGAACCCATGACCTCCGCCGTGACAGGGCGGCATTCTAACCAGCTGAACTAACGCACCTCGCTGTTTTGCGATGGCAAAGGTACGCACATTTTTTAATCCTACAAGCGTCTGAGCAAGTTTTTTTCAAAAAAATTTCTGCAATACCAGAACGTCACTATATGTTTTGCCATGTACGAGCCAGTCTTTGAGTCTTCCGCTTTCACTGAAACCATTGCTGGCAAATAATTTAATGCTTAAATCGTTGTCGGCGGGCACCAGACAGAATAGCTGGCGCAGTCTCAGCATTTTTTTTGCGTACTCCGACACAATCTTGAGTGAAGCCGATGCAACACCCTGTCCACGGTACTCGGAAAGCAGTGCGATTCCTATCTCGCCGCGACCGTTATAGGGATCTATATCGGTCAAGTCAATGGTTCCCAGCACGGCCTTATCGGACTTGCGGGTTATCATGAAACGGACCTGACGGTCGGTATAGAAGTCATGCTGCGACTGCTGGATGTATTTCTTGATCTGATATCGGGAATAAGGCACGGCATTTCCCGACACCATCCAGAGCTTGGTGTCATTCTCCATATTGAACAGCACGTCCAGGTCCTCAGGCTCGGGAGCCCTGAGCTGGTAGTTGCTGTCGCTCAACAATTCGGTCTCTCTCATAGCGTTTCGTCTTCAGTAATCAGTTTGCCTGTCTTCTCGCTGTACAGGCCCATAGTATATCGTCTGCCCTCGCCCGCCCTCTCTGACATCCAGTCCAGGATGGCATCGAAAGTGAAGGCTGTAGTATCAAAAAGTATGGCATCAATGCCGTCCAGACCTTTCACGTCAAGGCCGATAACCCCCTCGCCCTCCACAAACTGCGGATTCTTGAGGATGGAGCTCGCCGATATGAGTTTGCGGACGCCGGCAAAGGTCTCTTCGCGGCCTATATAGAGGCAGTTCTCGGAGAAATCGGCATGTCTGCGGCGGCGCGCCCTCAGGTTCTCGCCTATAAAGGTAAACACTTTCCTGGTTTCGACAACCATACGGACCAACATGGCAAACAGCCGGCTGTATCGGTCAAAATGCTTGTCGTAGAATATGAGCATGGCGTCATAGAACACCTTGGCATAGCGATATGAGGTCTTGATGGTGCTCTCGCCCTTGTAATGGACTATGGGAAGCGGCAGATACCGGTTGCTGTAACCGGCCTGCAGAATACGGTATGAGAGGTCTATATCCTCACCGTACATAAAGAAGGTCTCGTCAAATCCGCCGGTCCTGTCAAGCGCCTCCTTGCGCACGAACATATATGCGCCCGATACAACCTCGATGGGACAGTCGCAGGCCGCATCCATGTAAGTAAGGTGATAACGGGCGAACCTGCGTGAGCGCGGGAACAGGCGGCTCAGTCCTGTCATATGCCAGAATGAGACCGATGGCGTGGGCACCGAACGGCGTGACTCCAGGGCAAACCGGCCGTTGCCGTATTGCATATGCACGCCCACAGCACCTGTCTCAGGATGCTCATCCATATATTCCACACAACCGGGGATGGTGCGCTCGGCAACCACAGTATCGGGGTTGAGGAACAGCACATATCGGCCCACAGCCTTGGCCAGAGCCATATTGTTGGCCTTGCCGAATCCGGCGTTGAAGTCATTGGCTATGACCTCTATCTGCGGAAAACGCTCACGGAGATACTCCACCGATCCGTCATCGGACTTGTTGTCAACCACCAGGATCTGCGCATCGGGCACCGAGCGCAGCACGGACTCAAGGCACTGCTCTATGTAGTAGCGTACCTTATAGCTGACAATTATGACACTGACCGATGACATGGAAATCAATAAAAACCGGTTTCATGCTCCACACCGTTCTTGGTGGGGAAGGCAAAAAGTGAGCAGATGGCACCGATGGCAGCCAGGTCGATTCCTATTGAATCATCTATGAGATAATAGTACAGCACGCCGAACTCCACCACCGCAAAGAAAGCGGCAATGCGGAGCCATGAGCATGTCATGTATATCTTCTGGATCTTTGACTCGGGGTACTCCTTCTCGTCCAGGCGGTCAACCATACGTTTGAATCCGCGCAGTGACAGCGGTATGATGGCCAACGTCACCAGCACACCTATGGTGAGCATGATGTAGATGGTCCTGGCCTCGGTAATCACTCCGCGCTCCAGGATTCCGCGTTCATACAAAAAGGAGGTGACGGCTGCTATCACATAGATGGATATCCATCCCATAAGCAGCTTTAAGGACATTTTCTTGGTGTTCATATATAATAATGTGTCTTCTTTACTAATCAAATAAGGTCAGACAAACGGTATGCGGTCCACGATGGAACGGCCCAGCGACACCTCATCGGCATACTCCAGGTTATTGCCCACAGCCACGCCACGGGCTATCACGCTGAGCTTGACACCGAGCGGCTGCAGCTTACGGGAGATGAAGAAGTTGGTGGTATCGCCCTCCATGGTCGGACTCAGAGCCAGGATGACCTCCTTGACGCCGCCCTCCTGGACACGCTCCACAAGGCTGGCAATCTGAAGATCCTGAGGTCCCACCCCGTCCATGGGTGAAATCACGCCGCCCAGCACATGGTAGAGCCCGTTGAACTGCATGGTGCTCTCTATGGCCAGCACATCCTGCACGTTCTCAACCACGCATATGGTCGAGCTGTCACGTTTGGGGTTGGCGCATATCTCGCACACATCGGAGTCCGATATGTTATGACACACCTTACAGTAATGGATATCCTGCTTGAGCGTGGAAAACACACGGCCGAACGTACTCACCTCCTCATCGGACTTGGAGAGCAGATGAAGGACAAGACGCAGTGCAGTCTTACGGCCGATGCCGGGGAGTTTGGAAAACTCTCCCACCGCCCTCTCGAGCGCCGCTGACGGATATTCTCTATTCATTCCAATTGTCAGTTATGTCGCAAATTTACTATTTTTACCCCCAAAGTGCTTATATTTGCGTTATAAAACCTGTACATGATGGAGATAAAAAGCGCCGAATTCGTAATAAGCAACACAGACGTAAACAAATGCCCCGCCCATAACCTGCCTGAATATGCATTCATAGGCCGTTCCAACGTGGGTAAATCCAGTCTCATCAACATGCTTACAGGACGCAAGGGCCTGGCCATGACATCGGCCACACCCGGTAAGACGCTGCTTATTAACCACTTCCTCATAAACAAGGAGTGGTATCTGGTTGACCTCCCCGGCTACGGATACGCCAAGCGCGGCAAGAGCCAGCAGGACAAGCTCACCAAGATCATCAACGACTACATACTGGAGCGCCCCCAGCTCACCTCGCTGTTCGTTCTCATAGACAGCCGCCACGAGCCCCAGAAAATTGACCTGGAGTTCATAGAGTGGCTCGGCGAGAATTCGGTCCCCTTCGGCATCATATTCACCAAGGCCGATAAGTTGGGCCGCGGCAAGCTCTCCGACAACGTAAAGCTGTTCCTCAGCACCCTCGAGGAGCAGTGGGAGGAGCTCCCGCCCCACTTCATCACCTCATCAATCGATAAGACCGGCCGCGACGATGTGCTCGACTACATTGCCGGCATAAATAAAATGTGATAACAAAAGGTTTGCGTCCACGTCTATCTCAAAAACCAAATTATCTCTATGAAAAAGTCCATCCTTGTTGCCGCCTTCATCATGGCAGGCGTATTATTTGTATCGTGCAATAACAAGAAACCCGTTTACTATGCCCCGCGCGAGATTACATGTGCGGCCGATGCGCCTCAGTACGACCTTCATCTGCAGCCTATGGACCTGGAGTGCTTTGGGGTACATGACGTAATAGCCGTGGACTCCATGATAGTGGCCATAACCAGCGACAAGCAGTCACTGATCAAGGTTTTTGACTATTCAGGCAACGTGATTGCCCGACTCTCCCCCAGCGGACGTGCCGGCAACGAATTCCTGACGGTTTCATACTGTGACCAGAACAGCGTCATAGACGGCGATCGCCATCTCATATTGAAGGATGAGGACCATGTATACCGATACAACCTGACCGGCTCGATCCGCAACGGGGCCAACCTTAAGCCGGAGAGGCTGCTCGATCTGCCTCCGTATGAAAAGAGAGCCAACGGATTCAGCGCCCTGTTCCGGGGTGACGGCTCACATTTTCTCTACTCAGGTGTAACCTATAGTGAGATATTTATCCCCTTTGATGCGGTCGATATGAATCCCGACGGCTCTTTCAGATTAAAAGACGGATTCCAGTTACCTGAAATCAAATTCTACCCTCCGTTGTACGCTCTTGTCAAGCCGGACGGCGACACCGTAAAATATGACATATATCCCGTTCTCCCCAATTTCAAGGTGGATCATTACGCGGAAATCCTCTATCATTCCACAGTTAGGATGTCAGATGACGGCAACAAGGTGGTCATAGCCGATGCCTATCAGGACCGCATGACGTACATCGACCTTACATCGGGCGATATATTCGGCGTGAGATGCCCCGATTTTGTGGATTATGGCAAGTATTCCGAACGTGAGGACCTGTTGTCAATGACTGTTGAGGGCGTCTACCAGATGGTGCTCTACTCTGATAAGATATATGTGCTGTACAACCACAATACCGTCTACGAGGAAGAGGAGGAGGAGAAACCTCTTAATGTCACCATACGCGTATTCGACTGGGACGGACAGTTCATAGCCGAGCTCGTACCCGATGCTCGCATATGGAGCTTCCATATCGATGACAAGACCGGCATGCTGATTGCCACGGACTATGACGAACAGTTCTATATGGCCGATATAAGGGAGATTGCCGGAAAGCTTGACAAGTAAAAAAAACAGTCATCAGGCACATCATATCAGATTTTTATAGTACATTTGCAACCGTAAGCCGCAATTCAGTCCGCCTTTAGGACCATCGGCCGCGGCACTCAATCCGATTTTTCATCTAACAAACTTCAGGTCATGTGGGCATGCACTGCGTGCGCTCCATACGCCCCGAAGGCTTATAACAACAATGTACGATATACTTCAATTAAAGAGTAAGAGCTTGGAAGAACTCCAGTCGCTTGCATCTGAGATGGGTCTGAAATCTGCAAAATCAACTGACAAGAATGCGCTCGTGTACGACATTCTTGACGAGCAGGCCATCCACGCATCCAAGAACAATTCCGAGAAGACTGCCAAGGTCCGCAACAAGGTTACCCGCAAGAACGAGCCTGAGAAGGTCTACACCGCCAACGGCGAGAAGGGTAAAGCCAAGTCAAACGACAAGAAGCAGAACGCTCCCAAGCCCGACAAGAAAGAGACAAAGGAGGTCAAGGAGCCCCAGGCTCAGGCACCCGCACCCGCACCTGCCGCCGCACCTGCCCCCTCACCCGCTCCCGTAGAGGAGAAGCCTCAGCAGAATGAGGCACAGGACGGAAAGAAACGCAGCCGTTCACGTAACAACAAATCCAAGTCACAGGAACAGCCCGCAGCAGTGGAGCAGCCCGCAGCAGAGCCGGTTCAGAACGAACCCGCCGCCATGACTCAGGAGCCCCGTCAGGAGGATTCCAAGCAGCAGCGCCGCGGTCGTCCCCGCAAGCAGCAGGTTGAGGTTCCCCTGCCCGAGATTGATGACGAGAATGTAACCATGGCCGTAAATGACGCTTACGAGCAGGAGGACGAGCCTATGAGACAGGTTGCAGAACCTGCCATCCAGCCCGCCGAGCCCGTGGAGTCCGATATCCAGGAAGCCCCGGTACAGCAGCGTCAGGAGCAGTTCCGTGACGAGCCCCAGTTCCAGCAGAACGGACGTCAGAACTACCAGCAGAACCAGAACCCCCAGCAGAACGGACGCCAGAACTTCCAGCAGAACGGACGCCGTCAGGAGGAGCGCATGTATGACTTTGGTGACGTACTGCGCGGTGAGGGCGTACTTGAGATCATGCCCGATAACTACGGATTCCTGCGTTCATCGGACTACAACTATCTGGCATCGCCCGATGACATTTACGTATCACAGTCACAGATCAAGCTCTTTGGTCTTAAGACCGGTGATGTAGTTGAGGGCGTTATTCGTCCGCCGCGTGAGGGTGAGAAATACTTCCCGCTGGTTAAGGTGTTCCGCATAAACGGTCTGGAGCCCTCTGTAGCACGTGACCGTGTTCCGTTCGAGCACCTGACTCCCCTGTTCCCCGATGAGAAGTTCACTCTCTGCAACGGAAAGAACGACAATCTCTCAGCCCGCGTGGTTGACATGTTCGCACCTATCGGTAAGGGACAGCGTGCCCTGATTGTGGCCCAGCCCAAGACCGGTAAGACCATCCTGCTTAAGGATATCGCGAACTCAATCGCAGCCAACCACCCTGAGGCATATATGATAATGCTGCTCATCGACGAGCGCCCTGAGGAGGTTACCGATATGGCCCGCAGCGTAAAGGCCGAGGTAATTGCATCGACCTTTGACGAGCCCGCCGAGCACCACGTTAAGATAGCCAGCATCGTAATCGAGAAGGCCAAGCGTATGGTTGAGTGCGGACATGATGTAGTCATTTTCCTTGACTCCATTACCCGTCTGGCCCGCGCATACAACACCGTTGCCCCTGCATCGGGCAAGGTACTCTCAGGTGGTGTCGATGCCAACGCACTGCATAAGCCCAAGCGTTTCTTCGGCGCCGCACGTAACATCGAGAACGGCGGATCGCTCACAATCATAGCTACCGCCCTCATTGATACCGGCTCCAAGATGGATGAGGTTATCTTTGAGGAGTTCAAGGGTACCGGTAACATGGAGCTCCAGCTTGACCGCAACCTGAGCAACAAGCGTATCTTCCCTGCCGTGAACATCGTGGCATCAAGCACCCGTCGCGACGACCTGCTGCTTGACCAGACCACTCTTGACCGCATGTGGATACTGCGCAAGTACCTGAGCGACATGAATCCCATCGAGGCTATGGAGTTCGTCAAGTCACGCCTGGAAGCTACCCGCGACAACGCCGAGTTCCTGGCCAGCATGAATTCGTAACCAAGGGCACAAAAGGGACGGTTCTATCTGTGCCCTTTTGAGTTAAACTGCAATTAGCTTATAATTTAGGGACGGTTCTTGAAGTGTCTTAAGGGCACATATAGAACCGTCCCTTTTGTGCCCTT
>JBGURN010000149.1:0-15643 GCA_045131955.1 Bacteroidaceae bacterium | reverse complement strand
ATGGCCCGTGGCAGGGCCAGGGGTCATCAGTCAAATCCGCCCAGTGAATCTGGGTGGATTTGGTGATAACTTTGAGCTGATGGCCCGTGGCAGGGCCAGGGGTCATCAGTCAAATCCGCCCAGTGAATCTGGGTGGATTTGGTGATAACCCCTTTATATCATTCAAAAAATATCTATATTCGCAGATGAACACTCAACCCCCATACCCGCCTATGAGAAAATCATTATGTCTTTCATTGCTCCTGTTAATACAGCCGGCAATGAACCTTTTGTTTGCACAGGGCAAGCCCAATGCAGGTGATATCATCTATGGAGTGGTGTCAGACGACAACGGTCCTGTGGCATCGGTCAAAGTCCTGGAGAAGAATAATGAAGGTCGTGTGGTATCACAGTCTGTCACTGACAATAACGGAGCCTTCTCATTTAAACTGGTTAATCCTGATGACAGGATTTCTGTCAGCTACAAGGGATATCTGACCGTAGATTCGCTCATATCCAAAACTCACTTTGAGATTAAGCTGAAAGAGGACCCGGAAGCAGGTAAGATAACGGACGGACCAGGCGTATAAGTGTCAGACCCAATCCGTCACTATCTGAGGTGATATATCAGCAATGAAGGGTTCTCACTGTTGCTGATTGCTTTAAGTTTGGCTCTGTCAGCAGAACTGTAGTTGGCTTTGCTCTCCAACAGGTTCCTGGCTAAAGAGGCATCGATAACTCCAATGATTGCATTTTTATCGGTACTGCCGACAAACTTTGAGGGTAGGATGAAGTCAAGGTTTGAGGTGCTGTTTGTATACCCTATCCACTTTCTGTTTCTCTTTTCATATACAAACATCCTGTATTTCTCTCCTGATAATGAAAGGAAATAGTAGTCGTTTGTATCAATTCCATATGAGGGTATGTATTCCATGATTTTGCTGTCCATGTTTATCCTTTTGGAATCCTCGGCCGATAAAGACGGCATAAATGGAATAGGAATCTTTTTTGCAACAGCGCCATCGTACAGCGCATACAGACAGTTGTCAAAAGACCTGACATGATATATGGTGTCACTTGAGGAACCTGACAGTTCCCTTATGCCCGGCATCATGAAAATCTCCGTCTGTATTTTCCGGTCTTTAATGACATTCCTGAATTTTCCGTCATCGCTCAAAACGGCAATATCATCCAACCCTTTATCATTAGGTATCAATACCTGCAGATACAAATTCCCTCCGGCATGGAACAATTGGTTCGCATCCAATAACTCCGAATATTCCAGATCACCCGCGAATGTGCCGTCATATTTATATCTGAGGATTCTTGAACGATAAAAATCACAGATCAGTACTTCGTTGTTTACAGGGTCAAGAGCCCATCCCCTGAACCCATTGAACTCATTTCGGGCTCTGCCGAAACGACCTATCTGGCACTCGAACTCACCATCCCCGTTAAAGACCGCAATCAGTTGCTTTATATCATTGATATTGGACTGAGTCTTATGAGATATGAAGTAATGACCATCATCATATAAGACTTTGGTAACATTTCCCAGAAGGGCATTGACAGTATCATTATCCAGGATAACTATATCGATAGAGTCGGAATAAGCGGAGATGAAATGAGCGTCAACCTTATCGATTGAATCTAAACCTTTCTTGTACTGATCCTGGTATGATTCTGTGCAAGAGACAGAAGCAAGCAATAGGGAGAGGAGGAAAGTTCCGACTTTTGTTTTCATTTTCAATCTGTTTTGACGTATAGGGGTCAGACCCCAATCCGTCATTTTTTGATTTCCTCAAAATCTACGTATTCTCCTTCGGAGTCATCAACGACTTTCTTTTTGCGTCTGTCACGGCGGCGTATGGTCTGACGGCCGGAGTCGTTTCCCTTGTCTTTGCGGTCCTTTTTGAATAGTCCTATGATTCCTCCCAGAATCGTAACCAGAAGGTCACGCGCAAAGGTAAGTACTGCCAGTAGTACGAACCCGAGAAGGAAGAGTATTATGATAATGGTAATGATCATAAGTATGTCTTGTTTGCAAACATAACGGCAAAAGCCGTGCCAGCGGCATTAATGCCGACCTTTTGTCAGAATTGACAGGATGATATACCAACCGATGACGGCGGAGAGGCCCTGCTTGCCCAGGACAATCAGTATGAGCACTGACACCAGAAGGAATATGAACCTGATCTTGTTGTCGCTCCAGCTAAGATTCTTGAACTTGAGCGAGAACATGGGGATCTCGCTGACCATAAGGCCGGCGAAGATTATAACAAGCACTCCCAGAATCCAGGGAGCGGCGGGAATTGCGTTGAGGTCCATCTGGAACAGACCGCCCCAGAACAGCGCGTTGGCCGGGACTGCAAGTCCAAGGAATGATGTGGTCTGACGCTCGTCAATGTTGAATTTGGCAAGACGCAGGGCGGCAAACGTCACGAGGGCGAATCCTATGTAGGGGTAGTACTGTGCAAGCCAGTCACAGGGGTAGGATAGACCCTTAAGAGCAGTGAAGCAGAGTACAGACGGGGCCAGTCCGAAAGTGACCAGGTCTGCCAGAGAGTCAAGTTCCTTGCCTATGGGTGAATATGCCTTGAGAAGACGGGCGGAGAGTCCGTCACAGAAATCAAAGAGTGCACCTGACACTATCCACAGCAAAGCGTGCCAGGGTTCGCAGTTGAAAGCTGCTATGACTGCCATGCAGCCTGAGAGAAGGTTGCAGCAGGTGAGTGTGTTTGGAATATGCTTTGTAACGCAGTTTGCCATTATCATGATAATTTAGCCAGGATCGAAATATCGGCGGTGACCTTCTCGTCCATCTTGACGCAGACCAGTGAATCAACAGGCAGATATATATCAACTCTGGAGCCGAACTTGATAAATCCCAGATGGCGGTTGATGCGGGCCTCATCGCCGGGCTTGCAGTATGTCACGACTCTGCGTGCCAGGGCGCCTGCTATCTGGCGCAGCATGATCTCCTTTCCTTCCGGGGTCTCTATTACCACCATGGAGCGCTCGTTCTCGGTGCTTGCCTTGGGCTTGAAGGCGGCGTAGAAATTGCCGTCCTGATGCTCTACCTTGGTAACCTTTCCGTTTACGGGGAACCAGTTGGCATGCACGCTGAATACGCTCATGAATATGGAGATGACTATGCGGCGGTCATTGAAATACTCAGTCTCGTCAACCTCCTCGATGGCAACTATGGTGCCGTCGGCAGGTGATATGACAACACCCTGTGTGTCATTGCTGGGGAATACCCTGGCTGGGTTGCGGAAGAAATAGATGAAGAACCATCCGAACAGGACAGAAAGTCCCAAAACCACGTAGGACCACCATCCGGAAAGTGACTGAATCAGAAATAATGGCAGATTGAGAACGAGAATGATAAGTCCTACAAGAATAAGGGTCTCTTTACCTTCAGGGTTGATGGTAGTTATTTTTCCGTTGTTCTCAGCCATGTTCTGAATGCCATTTGATTGACAAAGATATTACATTTCGTGAAATAATGGCATACTTATTGCATTGTATTTTTCAGTGCCTGAAAGAGCTCTGGACGGGAGCCCGGGGGATTGTTGAAAACTTGGGCAGCCACTACTTGTGGCAAACGGTCAATGGAAGTAACTTTAAAAAAATTTTCAGCCGGATAGTTTTATGCAGGAATTCGTACATCTTCATGTTCATACACAGTACTCTCTGTTGGATGGCCAGACCAATATCAAGAAGTTGGTTGACAAGGCTATAGCAGACGGTATGCGCGGTGTTGCAGTGACCGATCACGGCAACATGATGGGCATTAAGGAGTTCAAGAACTACTGCGACAAGGTAAATGACAAACTCAAGGAGGAGGGCAAGCATTTCAAGCCCATCATAGGATGTGAGGTCTATGTGGCTCCCCGCCATAAGGAGCAGCGTGAGAGCAAGGAACTGGACGGCGCCAACTACCACCTCATACTCCTGGCCAAGAACGAGAAGGGTTACCATAACCTTATCAAGATAGTGTCGAGGGCCTGGATGGACGGATTCTATTCACATCCGCGTACTGACAAATATGACCTGGAGAAATACCACGAGGGCATAATATGCTGTTCCGCTTGTCTGGGCGGTGAGGTTCCCAAACTGATTACAGCCGGCCGTATAGATGAGGCTGAGAAGGTGGTCGAGTGGTTCCATAACCTGTTCGGTGACGACTATTATCTGGAACTTCAGCGCCATAAGGCGACCGTGCCCAACGCCAACCATGAGGCATTCCCCCTTCAGCAGAACGTGAACAAGCATCTCATTGAGATGTCACGTAAGTTCGGAATAAAGCTGGTGTGCACCAACGATGTCCATTTCCTTGATGAGGAGAATGCCGATGCCCACGAGCTGCTCATATGCCTCTCTACCGGACGTACTCCCGATGATCCCACCCTGATGCGTTACTCCAAGCAGGAGTGGTTCAAGACCACCGAGGAGATGAACCGCCTCTTTGAGGATGTGCCCGAGTCACTGGAAGGCACGGTCGAGATACTTGACAAGGTTGAGGAGTACTCCATCAACCATCCGCCCATCATGCCTAACTTTGAGATTCCGGTGGAGTTCGGAACGGAGGAGGAGTACCGTCAGCGTCTGACTGAGGAGGACCTGTTCAAGGAGTTCACCTGCAACGAGCATGGTGAGACCGTAATGTCCAAGGAGGATGCCGACAAGAAAATCAAGAAACTGGGAGGATATGACAAACTCTACCGTATAAAACTTGAGGCCGACTATCTTGCCGAACTGACATTCAAGGGTGCCAAGGTACGTTACGGAGACCCCATACCCGAGAGCGTGATGGAACAGCTCAAGTTCGAGCTTCACATCATGAAGACCATGGGTTTCCCGGGATACTTCCTCATTGTGCAGGACTTCATCAACGCTGCCCGTACGGAGCTGGGCGTATCGGTAGGACCGGGTCGTGGATCGGCCGCAGGATCGGCTGTGGCGTACTGCCTGGGTATCACGCAGATTGACCCCATCAAGTATGACCTGCTGTTCGAGCGTTTCCTTAACCCTGACCGTATATCGCTCCCTGATATCGATGTGGACTTTGACGATGACGGCCGCGGACGCGTGCTGCAGTGGGTGACTGAGAAATACGGAAAGGAAAAGGTGGCTCATATCATCACATACGGCACCATGGCAACCAAGATGGCCATCAAGGATGTGGCCCGCGTGCTGGAGGTGCCGCTGGATATATCGAACAACCTCTGCAAGGCCATTCCTGACCGTCTGCCCGATGATCCCAACGGCAAACCGCGCAAGATGAATCTGACAAATGTGCTGGAGTGTGTACCGGAGTTGCAGCAGGCTGCCGCCTCGTCCGATGAGAAACTGCGCAAGACCATCCAGTTCGCCAAGATGCTTGAGGGTAACGTACGCGGAACAGGCGTACATGCCTGCGGAACCATCATATGCCGTGATGACGTGACCGACTGGGTGCCTGTCTCATGGGCGACCGATAAGGATACCGGCGACCGTCTGCTGGTGACCCAGTATGAGGGTAGCGTGATTGAGGATACCGGTCTTATCAAGATGGACTTCCTGGGCCTCAAGACCCTCTCCATCATAAAGGAGGCCGTTGAGAATATAAAGTCAAGTCTGGGTATAGACCTGGATATAGACTCCGTACCGATTGATGACCCCAAGACCTTCCAGCTCTACTGCGAGGGCCGTACCATAGGAACGTTCCAGTTTGAATCGCCCGGTATGCAGAAATATCTGCGCGAGCTTCAGCCTGGCGTGTTTGAGGACCTCATAGCCATGAACGCCCTCTACCGTCCGGGACCTATGGATTATATCCCTGACTTCATTGACCGTAAGCTGGGCCGCAAGCCTATCGAGTATGATATACCGGTCATGGAGAAATACCTCAAGGATACCTACGGCATCACCGTATATCAGGAGCAGGTCATGCTGCTGTCACGTCTGCTTGCCAACTTTACCCGTGGTGAGAGTGACACCCTGCGTAAGGCCATGGGTAAGAAACTCAAGGACAAGCTGGATCACCTCAAACCCAAGTTCATTGAGGGCGGTAAGGCTAACGGCCATGACCCCAAGGTGCTTGAAAAGATATGGGCAGACTGGGAAAAGTTCGCCTCATACGCGTTCAACAAGTCACATGCCACATGCTACTCATGGGTGGCCTATCAGACCGCATACCTCAAGGCCAACTATCCCTCACAGTATATGGCAGCCGTGCTGAGTCGTGCAGGTGATATAACTGAGGTCACCAAACTCATGGATGAGTGCAAGTCCATGGGCATAAACGTACTCGGGCCCGATGTTAACGAGAGCGTTCCCCGTTTCGGTGTCAACGCCAAGGGCGATATCCGATTCGGTATGGCATCGGTCAAGGGAGTGGGTGAGAACGCGGTAGCGGCCATAGTGAACGAACGTAAGGCCAACGGCCCGTTCAAGAGTATATTCGACTTTGTACAGAGGGTTAACCTGAGCGCCTGCAACCGCAAGAACATAGAGTGCCTGGCCATGGCCGGAGCGTTCGACTGTTTCCCGGAGATAAGACGTGAGCAGTTCGTACAGCCCTGCGGCAAGAACGAGGTGTTCTCCGATATCCTGGTCCGTTACGGAACCAAATACCAGACCGACCGCATGGAGTCACAGTTCTCGCTGTTCGGTGATATGGGTCATACCGACCTGATAGCCACTCCTTCCATACCCGATGCACCCGAGTGGCCGCTTCTGGAACGGCTTAACAGGGAGAAGGAGCTGGTAGGAATCTATCTGTCGGCCCATCCGCTCGATGAGTACCGTGTCATACTGGAGAACGTATGTAACGTGGGTATGGCGCAGATGGATGACCGTGCGGCTCTTGTGAACAAGGAACTGACCATGGGAGGCGTGGTCACCGGGGTCCGCGAGACACGTACCAAGACCGGCAAGCCCTGCGGATTCACCCGTATAGAGGACTTTACCGGTTCCACAGAGATTGCGCTGTTTGGTGAACCGTGGCTCAAATGGGCTAATATGATGAAGGAGGGAAACTACCTCTTTATCAAGGCTCAGTGCCAGCCCTACAAGTACAACCCCGAGAGAGTTGATTTTGTGATCAACTCCATAGAGCTGCTGCAGGATGTCAAGGATACGGCAATCACCAGCATGACCCTGACCATGCCTGTATCGGAGATAGACAAGGAATTCGTGAGCGACCTGGATACCCTTACCAGTCAGGAGGGCAAGACAACGCTCAAGTTCGTATTTACAGACCTTACACAGGTGGAGAACAAGGTTTCGCTGACGGCGGGTAACAGAAGGATCACGGTTACTCCGGAACTTGTGAACTACCTGAAAGGCAGAGAGACAATAAAATTATCATTTAACCAATAAACATTCAGAACATGGAAATTGAGATTACCAGTCAGAATTTTGAAGAGATCAAGGCACAGGACAAGCCCGTGCTGATTGATTTCTGGGCTACATGGTGCGGACCGTGCAAGCGTCTTGGTCCCATCATTGAGGAAATCGCCGCAGAGTATGACGGCAAGGCTATTATAGGTAAGTGCGACATAGAGGAGAACGATGAACTCACCGAGCAGTTCGGTATCATGAATGTTCCTACTGTCGTATTCCTTAAGGGTGGTCAGGAGGTTGACCGTGTTGTCGGCCTGGCCATGAAGAATATCTATCAGGATAAACTTAACGCACTGCTCTGATTATGGCACAGGATGAGTTTCTTGAGGATGACCTTGACGATCAGAAGACCGTCGAGTACATCAAAAACGCACTTCCGCAGGAACTCAAGGAGAAATATTCCGATGACACCCTCTATTACATCCTGGATGTCATAAACGACTATTTCACCACCAGCGGAGTGCTTGACCAGGAGCCCGATGCCGATGGCTGCATAGACATAGACAACGAAGCTCTGGTAGAGTATATCATCAAGGAGGCCAAGAAAGACAAGATAGGCTCATTCCCCGCCGATGAGATCATCCTCATCGTGGAGGCTGAGGCCGATTACGTTGATTCTCTGGGAGAATGAGGCCGACAAAAAAGAGGATGACTAGACATTTTAGTCACCCTCTTTTTGTTTACCACAGGTTCAGGCGTTTTTCCTTGGGAATATAAAGCTTGTCTCCTTCCTTCACATCAAATGTCTCGTACCATGCATCGATGTGGGGTAGGGCTCCATTAACGCGCCATCTGGCGAGCGAGTGAACATCAGTTGTGGTGAGGTGGCGAATCTCTGCTTCGGTGATGTTCTGCGCCCATCCGTTGGCGTATGACAGAAAAAACCGTTGGTCGGCAGTAAAGCCGTCGATGGTTGGCAGCGGCTGTGTCTTGGTCGCGTTTTTGTAGGCTTTCCAAGCCACCTGAATCCCACCGTGGTCTGCAAGATTCTCGCCTAAGGTCAAGCGTCCGTTGGCATTCAGTCCGGGCAGCACCTCAATGGAGTCAAAGAATTCGGCATACATGTCGGCCTTTTCATTGAATTTCTCGACGTCGCTGTCCGTCCACCACTCGCGCATGTTTCCATGCTTGTCATTAAGGCGGCCCTGGTCGTCAAAACCGTGTATCATCTCGTGGCCGATGATTACACCGATGGATCCGTAGTTTACAGCATCGTCGGCTTCCATGTCAAAGAACGGGGGCTGCAGGATACCAGCCGTGAAACAGATTTCATTGTTGAAAGGATTATAATATGCATTGACAGTCTGTGGTGATATTAACCACTTGTCCGGGTCTGTGGGCTTGCCGGCTTTTTCCTGTACCATCAGAGCTTTATTAAAACGCTGACATTGGATAATATTCTCCAGATAGGACTTGTCAGGGTCTATGTGCAAATCACTCATATCCGTCCATTTGTCGGGATAGCCTACCTTCACGCTGATTGCGTTCAGTTTTTCTTTTGCAGCGGTCTTAGTGGCATCGCTCATCCATTCCTGTGCGTCGATACGCTCTCTGAGTGCAACTTTTAAATTGCTGATTAACTGCAGAATGCGTTCCTTGGCTGCAGCCGGAAAATATTTCTCTATGTAAAGCTTGCCAATAGCCTCACCTATCTGTTTATCCAACTGACTTATGGAACGTTGCCAGAGCGGGTATTCCTTTTGACTTCCCGACAACACACGTCCAAAGAATTCAAAGTAGATGGTATGCGTCGTATCGTCAAGGTATTGGGCGTATTCTTTTATCTGTTTCCACTCCATGTAGTCGCGGTATTGGGTAGTGGTCATTGTACTGATGAGAAGATTGGCACCGGCCATGAATTCAGGCTGTCCCACCACCAATTCCTGGATGTGTACCGACTGAAAGCCCATTGCATTCATCACCGTTTCCAGTCGTATGTTGGGGTAAGCGGATTCGAATTGTGTCAGCGTCATTTTATTGTAGTTGGCCATTGGGTCGCGTAGTTCGGTATTCGAGCGACTGACTTTGGCCAGTTCTGTCTCAATATACATGATGTTCGTCATCTTTTCCTGAGCCTGCTCAGAAGTAAACCCGAATCGTTGAAACAGTTTTATTATGTTTTGCATGTATGCCTCCCGGATACTGACTGTCGCATCATCAGTATCAAGATAGTACTCTTTCTGTTTAAGCGCGGTTCCGCCTTGCGCGACTTTCAGTATGTTCTGGGAGGAGTTTTTATCATCGGCATCGAAATCAATATCCATAAAACCGGAATAACCCTGTGGTGCCAATTGTAACTGTACCATGAACAGCTGCTCCTGTGTAGCGGCCTGCTCCAATTGCCTGATAATACCCATCAGAGGCTCCACGCCTTCACGGTTGCGCCGGAGGCTGTCCAAAGCCAAACGATAGATGTCGGCCAGTTTCTGCTCTGTCGTGCCTGAGGCATAGGTGTTGTTCAGTGATTCATCCATAATGGTCTTGATACGCCTGTTGTTCTCCTCACTCAGCTGTTCAAATCGGCCGTAGCGGGAATAGGCGGCTGGCAGCGGATTATTGGTCATCCAACCTCCACAGGCATATTGGTAGAAATCGTCAGCCGGACGTACCGATGTGTCAAGATTGCCTATGTCAATTCCCGATGCTTTCCTGTCAGGAACAAACGTTTTGTCATCTATGTCCGAGCATGATGTCAGCCCAGACAAAACGGCTAATGTGACGACTGCAAGTTTAATTATATACTTTCTCATGATTTTGTCTGGTGGTTATTTTATAAATACTGTCCTATTGCCCTTTATATAGATACCCTTGCGCTCGGGTATGCCCTCAATGGGACGTCCCAGAAGATCATGGTAAGGCTCATCCGTTGCGGTGGCGGGTGGATTCAATACGTCGGTATAGTTGACATTGAACTCATATATATGATCGGTATTGTCTTCCAGTAAAAGACCATCAACCAGATTACCCAGATAGCTATCCACATAGTACAGACCATCTGACGATATGTTTATCGGCACCTGCCAGTTGAACAGATAGTTACCTTTACCTCCTTTCAGGGGCAGGTCCTTGAGATACTCCCTTATTTCATCGCGAACAAAAAAGGTTTCAAGTCTCACGTGATTACGAAAGAACCGTCCTTTAAGGCAAATGCTGTCCGAAGGTATCCAGTAGGGCATATTAACCCCCGGTTTGTCCCTGAACTCGATGTTATAGAACCACTCATCACCTACATGTGATACCCAACTGTTGTTCTCCAGATAACTTTCGTAATTGACAAGAGTGTCATTATCCAGTTCCAGATCAAAGGTCCCCGAATAGTATGCGTCGTCGCTAAGCAGGAATCTTACCAATCCGCCTTGTCTGGGTACGAATGAGAATGTAACCTGTCCGGTATCATTTGCCCTTATATATGCTCCACTGCTCATCTTTTCTCCTTTTTTAAATGGGGTTGAAGAGCTGAGAGTATCCTTATTGATGTGACCATAATACAATGGTGTAAGATATATTCCATTAATATAATCCATATCATTCTGATTACGGACAATCACAGTCACGTCACTGCGCTCTCCAAGACGTCCGGTGCCTTTTGTTATTGATCCGTCAATACATTCCAGTGATTCCATTCCATACAGCCTTATGTAGAATAATCCGCTTTGGGAACATCCTGCCACCAAATGGATATCCAGAGGCGGGATAACCCTCCATTCTTCCGCTGGTTTGCGCAGGCGGAACATTGGATACAGGACAAGAGAATCACCCGGCTGAAAGAGAGTGGTGTCAATAGCCACATACATTATATTAAGATCTTGGATTATGCTATCTCTTGGATTACCAATAAAAACAGGATTAAGGTTCCCGTTATTGTCAATGGAGCCTAACGCATAATCAAATGTTGTGATTCCCACGGTACGTGGGGTATAGTAGAATTGAATTTTTATGGTGTTTGTATTATTGACAGAAAGATTGTCCGATTGGAATGCTTCCGGGTATGACTCCTGGTAAACAGGCTCTAACTTTTCTGTAGGGCTAATGTGTACAATTGCACCTTGATCAATGCTGAATCCAATCCCGCTGCTGCCGTAGGCTGCACTTGTGCTGTTATACGGGTTAAGGACCGACAGGGCAAAATAGCCGTCGTCCTTGCCTCCCCACCCCCAGTTTATATGAAACAGACCGTTTGTGTCATATCCGTCACATATGAATGCGTGGCCACCCTCTTCAGTGTCTCCACCATAACATACCGGTCGGCCGGCTGCCACTTCTTCATATATCAGATCCTCCCACCAATCAATGCTGAATTGAACCCGGATCAGATATTGGGCTGATGTGTATCCAAAATAATTCAGGAATGCAGTTGAAACTTTATTTTGATAGGCTCCTGACACATCAGGAGCATACATCATCTCTACAGACCACCCGCAATACTTCATGAGAGTTGCCACAGCCTGTCGCTGGGTGTCATTGCCGCCATCGTTACTGTAATCGTCAAGTGTATTGTCCCAGTCAAACGTTACAGGGGGCAGGGCATCCATATGCAATACTTTATCTATTCCGTTGTATGTGGTTTCATAGTCATATGAGGGTATGCCGTCCGGAACGGTCTTGGGCCACTTGTAATAGTTCATCACCTGAGCCATGGCTGTGGCAATGCATCCGGAAACGCATCTTTTGCCTTTCAGATCCGGATCGTCTCCATTATATAGCGGGGCTTGATCCCAATAGGGCGCATCCTGGTTCCAATGCGTTTTAATGAGCGGTTCAACGGGCTTGCGGTCCTGATTTGATGCGGTCATTAACAGTCCTGCATCATTCAGAGCATTGCCATCCTTAAAATCTGTGCGTGAGCCAAGTGTGGCAAGAGCCTGGTCATACTGTTGGAGCCATGAACGCATGTTGTCGGGCATATTCTCCCAGTCTATGCTGCCGGTGGTGCTGTATCCCAGTACAGGCAGAGTGCGGCTGTCGGCCGAAGTAATGATGTAGCCGCCTCCATCCAGGTTGAATGCATAGATACTGCCGGCCTCAACAGGTGTGGACTCCGGCTTGGCTCCGCCTCCTCTTGAAGGTGCGCGCATACCTGTGTTCATGGATGTTGACATGTACTGCAGGGCACGGTCCAATGCCTCCTGCTCCGTGATATGCTGAGCAAACACTCCTGTCGCGCAGACAGCCAGAATTATTAGGGTAAGGATTCTTTTCATTTTCTATTCAAGATAATCATTCATGGTATTGCTGTAAACGCTACCGTATTGTTGGGTGTTGTAAATCCGGACATGTGAACCTGATGTGTTTGCAGCCAAGGTGTAGTACAGGTCACGCAGTGACACGGCAGTATTCTGTCCGATGGCGTTCTGGAAACCGCGTGTGAAACCGTTTGACAGATATACGCCGACCTGCTCACTCCATACATCGGCATGACTGGTCTCATACGGTGAAGAAGCGGTAATGAACAACACTCCCGGCAGACCTTCGCAATATTGTCCCAATCCACCGCTGTAACATGCCTCAATGGCTAACAGCATCTTGCGGTGGGGTGTACTTTCAAGTATGCCTTTCATCTTTTGATAGGTCATTGACTGTAAACCGAACTCAAGTGATCCGGGTGAACCGTGGCCGCTCCAGAATATGAGCACATTGTCATTGGATGCGGCACTGATTACATGTGGCAAACGGTCCGAGGCCCGTCCTTGAAGTATGTCACTGAAATCATCAGGGCTGATTTCATCCAGACGATAATCTATGGACGACTGATTATATACATTCGCTCCTGACTCGCTGACGTACAGTTCGCCCTGATAAGGATTGTTCTTATGAAGGGCGATGTCATCCTGGCAGATAAGCACTATATGGTCATCATCGTAACCATGCTGACGCAACAGCTGATACATGGCAAACACATCGGCCTGGAAACGATAATTCGCCCAGCCGCTGGAACCTGCTATCAGCAGAGCCCAGCGCTCATTCAGGGCAGGATATGTAAGGTGTCCGCCCTCGTTGGCATTGAATATCTGCATACGCGAGCTGGTCCAGTCCCAAAGAGACTTGGCTGAGCTGGTGCGGCGGGACCCTTCGGTACTTATGTATTCAGTGGTAATGAACTGGCCGTTATAAAGGCGCCAACGACGGAATGTGCTGCTGCATACGTTGTTGTGTGTCTTCTCGTCAAAAATCCAGGTTCCTGACACGCCGTCGATATCGGGCGTGCGACCTTGTGAGAGCATACTGAAATTAATGGCCATATCGGCGGGCAGCCATGAACCGCCCTTGCCTTGACGTCCGTCTACTACCGCATGGATGGCATCGTTCATGCTCATGTCATTATGCAGTGACAGCATCCGTGCATAAGCCACCAGACAGAGCGCATCATAGAACTGCGCTTCACCGTTTATCAGTTCCTGTCCGAACCGTTGGTGATAGGCCTGAATGAATCCGCTTTCCGGCGATGCGTACAGGTCAACTCCCTGATATGAAGTATTCTTTACGGCCGATGCTATCTGACCGGACACAAAGGCGTCACTGCATACGAATGTGGGAGAATAGAAGTATTGCCCTTGAGGAACCTGTGCTTTCATAAGTCCGATCTCATCATCAAGAGCCAAAGCCATATCTGCTCCGGACGGGTTGAACACGATATATCTGTCTGCCATGTGCCAGTCGGTGCCGCAGAATTCGTGCACATATTGGCGCAGTTCAGACTCATTCTTGTACAGGTAGATACCGTCAACATTGAGCCCGTATTCTTCGGCTATGAATCCGAACCATTCGGAATATGAGTTGTAGCCTCCGCCTTTTTCTTCATCCGAAGTCAAAAGCATTACGGATTTCCCGTCGGCCTGGTTTGTAGTGGCTATGCCGGACAGCAAGACTTCCAACTGAGCTATGTCACTTTCAGCCATATTCCATACGTACAGTACATTGGAAAATCTGCGTTGATATTCTACACGGGTAGCCGACGGCGTAATCATGGGTTTGGCGTAATTCTTGCGCTTGCTCAGTTCCACGGCCATCTGCTCGGCACGGGTAGAAGTGGTCGGACCGACGATAGCCTCAATTGTGGGGTCCTGGGCTATCTGATGCATATAGTCGATTATGTCAGAATCATCCTGGCATTTGAAAATGAGTTGCAGTCCTACGGTTTCATCCATTCCCGCCTGAGCCTGGGTGATGTTACTGAGCGCCCACCGGGCGGTCCGTTCCCAGCAATCCAATTCATCCTGTTCCATCAGGACCACCACTTTACAGGTATGAGTGGTTACATGAGTCTGTAGCTCCGGCTTATCGTGAGAGCAGGAGCAGAGCAATGACAGTATGCCGATTATTGTCAGGAATTTATTCATACTCAGTTTCCATCCTTATGGCTTCTTCTCTATACTGCTCGTAGAGTCTGAGGAATGTATCCGGGTTACCGTATCGGTCATCCCAGATGTTCAGGTGAAGGTTGAAGTCCGGCGTGATGGCAATATCGGCGGCTCCGTCCATAATACCGAGTGTCTGATGGCCGGGCCATTCATGTCCTGTGCTCCAGTCATTCAGATACTTCCTTATTACATCTCCTATCCGGATTACGACAGAGAAGGGAATGCGTGTGCTTTGCCCGGTCTGGTCCACATCCATTCCCACCATCAGTGCCCTTGTGAACCTGTCATCGTTCAGGTATCGTATGACTCCGGCCCCGGATCCTCCTAACAGGGGGAATATCATCTCCTGATATGAATCCGACTCATCGGCCCGTCTGGCAATGTAACGGTAGGCGGAATCAGGCATGGCAAAGCCTTCCTCTCTGTCGGAGAGGTAGTGAATCGTGGTCTGACATTCATTGCCGCCATATGAACCGGCATATTTGGCGCGGGCATCCCGGAATCCGGCTATGGACTGTTCAAGGGCGGGGACACCGGTGGCTGCGGCGAGTATCAGTACGTCAAAACCTTTTGACATGGCGCCGGCCAGCCAGCTCACTCCGTAATGTGATACTATGACAGTCGATATGCCGTCAATCTCTGCATCGCTTTCAAACAGCAGTACGCGTCCTCCATGTTCACGCAAGGACAGGAGTCTATCCTTGTCCGATGCCGAAATGTCGCGTGCCATCTGTTCATATGCCGAACTTCCCAGAATCAGTACCGCTGAGTCTGTTCGCTCATTGTCGGTAAGCCATTGGCTGTACATCGCCCGGGCTTCGGCCTCGTCATCAGGAAACAAAAGACGCAATCTGGTGCCGGTCTTCTCTGCAAAACCGAATAAACCTGTCGCGGCATCATCGTTGTAGCCGTTG
>JBGURN010000148.1:0-52206 GCA_045131955.1 Bacteroidaceae bacterium | reverse complement strand
TTCTATCTGTGCCGTTTTTTTAGGGCACATATAGAACCGTCCCGTTTGTGCCCCTCTGGCTTTTAGAGATATTGTTTTACTTTGGTGAATACAGCATCGGGATCGATGCCGGTCATGCAGCGGTAATCGTGGTATATGCACTCCTTCTTTCCGTAGATGGAGCATGGACGGCACGGCAGATCCAGTTGTATGCAGTCATCGGCCTTCTGTCCGTAACCCAGGAAACCGGCTGCCGGGTGTGTGGCGCCCCAGACGGAGACTACCGGTGTGCCGGTAAGCGATGCCAGATGCATGTTCGATGAATCCATGGCCAGCATCACATCCATGTGACTCATAAGTATGAGTTCACCCTCCATACCCAGACGGGTGTCAATCATCTCAACCGAGCGGTACTTATCGGCCCACTCCTTAACCTGAGCCAACTCCCTTCCGTAGGCGAATACGAACTGACGGCATATTCCGGCTGAATCAAGTTGTGACACAACCTCTTCCATGAGATAGAGAGGATAAATCTTACCCTTATGTGCGGCAAAGGGGGCTATTCCTATCCAGGGGCAGTCCTTCTGGCCTATGTAGTCTATGGACTTGAGGTCACCCCTGCCCTCACCGAATATGGAACGGAACTTAATGTCAAAACTGAATCCCAGATTCTGCAGCACCTTGCGGTAACGCTCGAATGAGGTAAGACGCGGAGTCAGGTCCTTATCCTTGAAACGGGTCAGGCGTTTGCGTGAACGGCGGTCCTTGTCTATACGGCAGACCCTGGTAAAGAACATGCGGAAAAATATGGAGAGTGCGGTGGTACGCAACACTCCGTGCAGGTCAGCCACTGCGTCAAAACGGTGACGGCGCAACTGCATGAACAGCTTGAGCATAGCCCCCGGTCCGTGATAGTCTTTCTTGAGGTCCACCCCCAGAAACGTGACGTTCTCCGGCATATGGGCATAGAAAGGAGCGAACTTGCGGTTTGAGAGAACCGTAAAGCGCGTACCGGGATAGGTCTGGGCCAATGACTGGATAACGGGAACAGTCATAGCCACGTCTCCTATTGCGGAGAAGCGGATAAGGAGTACGTTCCTGTATTTGGGATTACTTGGATCCATTCTGTCCGTAAAGAACAGGGTTGAGAGTGGGATCGTTGTACATCTTCATCTGCTTGTAGACCTTCATGAACTTGCGTCCTGCAGCCATGTCGTCAAGCAGCATATCGATGGCACTTGAGAGATCCTTCCTCTGCTCCAGAAGAACCGCCAGTTTCTCACGGCAGCGCTCCTGCTGTGCAGCGGGAGTGTCAGTACGCTCAGCCTCTATCTTCATGTGATAGATCTTAAGAGCCAGAATAGAGAGACGGTCAACGGCCCAGGCCGGACTCTCTGTATTGATGGTGGCATCGGGCAGAACCTGCACCTTGCCGAACTTATCAAGGAAATAGCTGTCTATGAGCTCCACCAGGTCTGTACGGTCCTGGTTGGAATGGTCAATGCGGCGCTTGATGGCCAGTGCTTCCACGGGATTAATCTGGGGATCACGGATAATATCCTCCAGATGCCACTGGACTGTGTCAATCCAATTCTTGAGATAGAGATAGTACTCTATGCTTTTCTCCTTGTACGGGTTCTGTATAGGAGTGTCTACATTGTCTGTCTTGTGATAATCAGCGATTGCACGCTCAAATATCGCAAAACTTTCCTGGCTGAATGTCATGTTAACAAACTGTTCTAAAAGATGGTGCAAAAGTAGCGGTAATTTTCCGAATAGACAACCATTGGCACCCAAATAGCATTACACACATTGATAGCGTTTGTGCACGCGCGTATGGTTTTGGCTTTTCATTATTTGTAGTGATTCTCAAAAATGGGTTTCTTTGCATCCAAAATCATTTTCTTTAAACTAAAAATTACAATTATGGCAGATTCACAGATTGCAGAGAGAGTTCAGGCTATCATCGTTGACAAACTTGGTGTAGAGGCATCAGAGGTTACTCCTGAGGCTAGCTTCGCAGCTGATCTGGGTGCAGATTCACTGGACACCGTTGAGCTCATCATGGAGTTCGAGAAGGAGTTCGGCATTTCAATTCCCGATGATCAGGCCGAGAAGATCACAACCGTAGGTGAGGCTATCGAGCTCATCAGCCAGGCCGCACAGAAGTAAGCCTGTAATCTTACATTATACGATGGATCTAAAGAGAGTTGTAGTAACAGGACTGGGTACAATCAACCCTATCGGCAACAGTATCCAGGAGTTCTGGGACAATGCCGTAGCTGGTGTGAGCGGCGCCGGTCCCATTACCAATTTTGACACAGAAACCGTACTGACCAAGGTCAAGTTCGGATGTCAGGTCAAGAACTTTGACATCAACGAATACATGGACCGCAAGGAGGCACGCAAGCTTGACAAGTACAGCCAGTTTGCGGTTGCATCGGCAGTCCAGGCCATCAAGGATTCAGGTCTCGATCTTGAGAAAGAGAACCTGAACCGTATAGGCGTGATCCTTGGTTTCGGTATCGGCGGAGTGGACTCCTTCGAGGAGGGTATAGATACCATCCATGAACAGAAGAAACTTGGTCAGGAACTCAAGGTAACTCCGTTCTTTGTACCCCGCATTCTGGGTTCAATTGCAGCTGGACAGATCTCAATCATGTACAAGCTCAAGGGACCCAACTATGCCACATCATCAGCATGCGCATCGAGCACTCACGCCATCATTGATGCCGTGAACATGATTCGTCTTGGCAAGGCCAGCGTCATTGTCACAGGCGGTGCCGAAGCTGCACTCGGTGACTGCGGTATAGTAGGATTCAGCGTCATGCACGCTCTCTCCACCCGTAACGATTCACCCGAGACAGCTTCACGCCCCATGAGCGCAAGCCGTGACGGATTCGTACTCGGAGAGGGAGGCGGTATTCTCATACTTGAGGAGTATGAGCATGCCGTTGCACGCGGCGCCAAGATCTACGCCGAGGTTGCAGGATGGGGAGCTACGGCCGATGCATACCACATGACAGCACCCGATCCCGATGGTACCGGAGCTACACGTGTCATGCAGGAGGCCCTTGAGGATGCCGGCATGAAACCCGAGGATGTTGACTACATCAACATGCACGGAACATCAACACCTCTTGGTGACGTTGCCGAGTGCAAGGCTATCAAGAACGTGTTCGGTGATCATGTATACGACATGAACCTGAGTTCTACCAAATCCATGACCGGTCATCTGCTCGGCGGTGCCGGAGTTATTGAGGCTATTGCCACTGTGCTCGCCGTCAAGAACGACATCATACCGCCCACAATCAACCATGAAGATGGTGACGAGGATGAGCAGATAGACTATCGCATGAACTTTACCTTTAATAAAGCTCAGAAAAGAGAGGTGCGCGCCGGACTGTCCAACACATTCGGTTTCGGTGGCCACAACTCCTGCGTCATCTTCAAAAAGTTCAAGGATTGAAGCATCGCTCAAGCGACATAACCCGTACAATACACAATGCGGCATTGGCTCTTATGACCATTGCCGCATTGTCAGGTTGTGCGGCTATAAGCAATCCTGACGGCGGAGCCTATGACGAGACGCCCCCTGTCATAACAGGCAGCACCCCCAAGAACGGCGCCACTAACGTCAAGAACAAGAAGATTTCCATTGAATTTGACGAGTTCATCAAACTGGAGAATGCAAGCGAGAAGGTTGTGTTCTCACCACCACAGGTCGAGCAACCCGAAATAAAGGTTGTAGGCAAGAAAATCCAGGTGGAGTTGTTTGACTCGCTCAGGGAAAACACCACCTATTCAATTGACTTTGCCGACGGTATTGTCGATAACAATGAAGGCAATCCGCTCGGTGATTATTGTTTCAGGTTCAGCACCGGTCCGGACATTGATACGCTCGAGGTATCGGGTTATGTCCTCAACGCCTCTGACCTGGAACCCGTAAAAGGCATCACGGTAGGTCTGCACAGCGACCTGTCCGATTCAGCCTTCATGACCAAACCGTTCGAAAGGGTATCACGAACCGACGGCAGCGGTCACTTTACGGTAAGAGGCATAGCTCCCGGAAAATACAGGATTTATGCCGTGATGGATATGGACCAGACTTTCAGCTACTCTCAGCGTAACGAGAAGATAGCCTGGCTGGACACCATCATAGTACCCACATCAGAATACAACTTCCGTGAGGACACCATATTCAACCCGGACCTCACAGTCGATACCACAGCAATCGTTCAGTTCACCCGTTTCATGCCCGATGACATTACGCTTCTGGCTTTCACCCCGGATCCGGTCATCCAGTACATGAGCGGCTACGAACGCCCCTCCCATGGACAATTCACATTGAGATTCGCTCTTCCGGTAGACTCCATGCCGGTAATAAAGGGACTGAATTTTGATGAAAAGGATGCATATGTGCTCCAGCACAGTATGCGATATGACACCCTCACCTTCTGGATGAAGGATACCACCGTCTTTTACATGGACACCCTGGAGATAAGCGTCACATATCCCGCGACCGACACTCTCATGCAGCTCGTTCCTGTAACCGACACTCTCAAACTGGTACCCAAGGTAAGCCGCGCCAAGATCATAAAGGATGCACAGCGCAAGGCTGAGAATGACAAGAAGGAACTGGACAGACAGATACGCCGTCTGGAGCGTACCGGCGATACCGTAGCCATACTCAACCTGCTCAAGCCCAAGATGGAGTTCCTCGACGTCAAGGTTACGTCGGGCGGCTCACTGAGCATATGGAAACAGATTACGCTTGACGTTCCCGAACCGGTTAATTTCCTGTCCGATACAGCCGTACATGTGTACCAGAAGGTGGATTCCGTTCTGATTCCCGTTCCATTTGAGATAGAGCACGACACCATCAACATACTCCGTTACAGGATATACGGAGAATGGAAACCTGAGCAGACTTACAAGATTGAGATAGACTCAGCTTCAATTCAGGGTATATACGGACTGCATAACAACAGGATAGAGAGCACACTCAAGTTCAATGAGTTGAGCCGCTACAGCCGTCTTATCGTAAATGTATGGGATCCCAAACCCGGATACAGGGTAAGTCTCATTGACAGTAAGGGCAACGTAAAGAGAACTGCCGCTGTCGAGAACGGCAGCGCCGATTTCTACATGCTGGATCCCGGTAACTATTATGTCTCCATGTTCTATGACAGGAACGGTAACGGCAAATGGGATACCGGTGATTATGAGGAGAAACGTCAGCCCGAGGAGGTATGGTTCATAAAGAGGGTATGGAGCCTTAAGCAGGACTGGGTACATGAAACAGAACCCTGGAACGTAAATGAAACTCCCATCTACGACCAGAAGCCGGGTGAGCTGATCAAGGAGAAGTCTACCAGAAAGACCATCGATGTGCACAAGAAGAACCTTGAACGCATCCAGAAGAAGGCCAGCCAGATAGAGGCTGAGAAGAAGAAAAAGGAACGTCAGCGCCTGGAGCGTCAGGAGCGCCGCCGTAAGAACAAAGAGAAATATGATGCCATAAGAGCACGCGTGAAAGCTGTCAAGAAGGCTCAGAAGGAGATGAAAAAAGCCTCCAAAGAGAATTCGGAGGCTGTTATAGAAGATCCCGTTATACAGGAGACATCAGATACTGCAGTTAGCTCTCCAGACGTTGAGGAAGTTACGACCCCAAACGAGTGACAGCTGCTCATCGGTCAGGCCCTCGGCTATCAGACGCTCAGTGAGCGATATGAACCGTGACGCATCCTCCAGACCCGGCAGTCCTCCGCCTCCGTCAAAATCAGAACCAATTCCTACGTGTTCCACACCCATCACGTCAATCATGTGCATGATATGACTTACGGCATCCAGGACCGTGGCATCACCCCCTTTCTTAAGGAATCCCGAGTACATGCATACCTGCGCCACGCCGCCTGCTGAGGCGAGGGCACGCATCTGGTCATCGGTAAGGTTACGGGTATGGTCACACAATGCACGGCTTGAGGAGTGTGAGCATATGATGGGTTTTGTGCTGCACTCCAGCGCATCCCAGAAACTCTTTTCCGATGCATGTGACAGGTCCACCATCATACCCACCTTATTCATGCGCTCCACCACGCGGCGTCCGAACTCGGAGAGTCCGTTATGCTCATGGTTGCCCTTGTGTGAATCACATATATCATTGTCTCCGTTATGGCAAAGAGTCATGTAAGCCACACCCCTGTTGCGGAAACGGTCAACATTATCTATATCAAGACCTACTGCATATGCATTCTCTATACCCTTGACTACAGACTTGACGCCCTTGAGCTTGTTGCTCCAGAGTTCATCGGGAGTAGTGGCTATGGCTGCATACCCCTTGCACTCGCCTATACGCTGGTCAATAAGCGTAAGCAGACGGTCAGCCTTGGCAATGGCACCTTTAAGTGACTCGCTGTCACGCTCGTACTGGTGCAGGTAGGCAACCATGAAACTGGCGTCAAGACGGCCTGCAGTCATATTATGAAGGTCTACCAGCGGGTTGTATCGGAACGTAGGGCTACCGTCGGGGGAGTCCTCTCCGACATAGGCATACTCGACCTCTACCCCCGGGTTGTGCTCATAAAAATGTGCCCCCTTGTCAAAGAACATGGGGCTGTCGCAATGACTGTCAAGGATGATTGTATGTTCATGGAGCTGTCTTGCATGACGGAACAGCGTAGCCTCGCAGATGAGCCAATTGAAAACAGGCATCATGGAACGGTCCCTCTCCAGTATGAAACACTCGGGATGCCACTGTACACCCATGATTGAGCGGAAAGACGTGGACTCCATACCCTCAATTATACCATCGGGAGCCAGGGCTGTGATACGGAATCCTGCCGGTACCTCCTTTACTCCCTGATGATGAAAAGAATTTACATCAAGCGTATCCTTACCGAACAGGGAGTACAGAAGTGTTCCCTTTTCAACCTTGACCTGGTGGGACGGAAGCCCACGGGCTATAGTCTGTGAGTGCTCTATACACTCCCTGTCATGCTGAGTCTTTATATCCTGATACAGTTTGCCGCCCAGAGCAGCCGCCAGGACCTGTATACCGCGGCAAATACCCAGTATAGGTATCTGACGGTCCACTGCCAAACGAACGAGCATAAGCTCCTGCGCATCGCGACGAGGGTTGATAGAAACACAATCCAAGGGCTCTTCGCCCAGATAATCAGGGTCGATATCGGCGCCTCCGGAGAGAATCAAGCCGTCAAGAGTGTCGAGTAATGAGACCAGAGATTTCTCATCGTCATAAGGAGGAATTACGACAGGTGTACCGCCCGCTTCAACTACTGAGAGGTAATAACCCTCGGCGAGGGTACAGTCGCCGTCCCTGAAATTACCGCTTATGCCTATAACCGGGGCATGGTAACCCAATACATCCGTGCCGGAGTCCATTTTGCGGAGTCCGGACTGAAGTTGCTCAGCCTTGGTCATGGTTATTCAAAGATAGGAATCTCCTTCTTGATGCTCTCATCGAGTGAGATGAGGGTCTCGGTGGCTGTCACGCCCTTGATCTCCTGTATATGTCCGTTGATAAGCTCCATAAGATGTGAGTTGTCACGGGCGAACAGTTTGATCATCATGGTATAGCGTCCGGTGGTGAAGTGGCTCTCCACAACCTCAGGTATCTGGTCCAGTTCGGCCACTACCTGGTGGTACATGGAGCCCTTCTCAAGCGTAAGACCTACGTAGGTACAGGTGTTGTAGCCTATACTGCGGGGATTCACATGATAACCTGAACCGGTTATTATTCCATCATCAAACATCCTCTGGACACGCTGATGGATGGCAGCACGGGATACACCGCATTGTGCAGCCACGTCACGGAACGGAATACGTGCATTCTGTGATATAATACCAAGAATCTTTCTGTCAAGAGAGTCCATCCTCTCTGTTGACTGAACGGGCTTTTTAGCACTCATATTGTAAGTTTGAATTGATTAACAGTTGATATTTTGAACCAAAAATAGGCAAAAATATATTCCATTGTCAACTTTTGCATTACAAAATGACAAAAACAGGAGAGGGAACGCCGTGGCGTCCCCTCTCTTTGCAATATGTGAATTACAATTACTTGATGCTTACAAGCTCAACCTCGAATATGAGAACTGAGTTAGGCTTGATACCCTGGTTGCCCTGAGCACCGTAACCGAGCTCTGAAGGAATGTAGAACTCATACTTGTCACCTACGCTCATGAGCTGTACGCCCTCGGTCCAACCCTTGATTACCTGACCAAGGTTGAGTGAGATAGGCTCGTCTGACTCGTCAAATACGGTACCGTCAATGAGAGAGCCCTTGTACAATACCTGAACATCGCTGGTTGCGGTAGGCTTGGCACCACCCTCACCGAGCTTGATAACCTTGTAGAGCAGACCGCTGGCAGTCTTTACTACATCCTCCTCCTTAGCCTTGGCCTCGAGGAATGCCTCGCCCTCCTTGCGTGACTTCTCGTACTGCTGCTCGCTCAGGACTGAATAGAGACGGTTGGCGTTGGCATCGGCCTCCTCAAAGGTCATTACACCGAACTCGTCAAGGATACCTGCACGGAAACCGCTTACGTAGTTATTCTTGTTCATTCTCTCACCGTTACCGAGAAGGTTCTCGCTCAGACCAACGAAAGCCTGGCTCATCTCCTGTACACCGAACTCGACACCAAGAGCATAAGCGAGCTTCTCAGCATCGTCGGGATCCTGGGCTGCATCCATGAAACCCTTTACGAAGGCCTTGAGGGCTGCGGGGCTGTCTGAGATGTTGCCGGGAAGCTGGTCCTTATATACGCGGACTGCACGGCCCATACCGATTGAGTATGAGATTGTGTCCTTAACATCATTCATAGTCACTTTTCCTGTGCCGGGAGCTCCGCATGATGAGAGTGCGGCAATGGCCATTACAGCCACCAAAACACCGAGTTTTTTCATTTTTTCTGTTATTTGTTTATAAGCATGTTATCGTTTGTGCGGTGCAAATGTAGTTTATTTTTACAACAAGACAAAGGGGAGTGAAAGTTTGTCTTTAACAGCATATTCTACAAACGGGACCGTGCACTTGGTCATTAGGGAAAAATGCAGTAATTTTGAGATTTCAAATAAGTAAAGTCCTTATTATGGAGATATACTGCATCAATAACAACAAATCGGACAGCTTCAACCCGGGTATAACATTCATCGAGGTGTTCAAGGCTATGGGTGTGTCACTTAAGAGCTGCCCTATCTGCGTCACCGCCAACGGCAAGGTCATGGACCTGCAGGCCAAGGTGTATGAGGATTGTGACGTAGAGTATCTGGATGTGACCACCAGCATAGGTGCACGCAGCTATTCACAAGGTTTGGTATTTGTCCTGTCCAAGGCTGTGTCGGAGCTCTTTCCCGGCGGCAGGATCAGGGTGTCGAATGCAGTATCCAAGGGTTTCTACTGCCCCGTAGAGATTGGCCGGAAGGTTACCGAGGATGATGTGACCGCCATCAGCGAGCGCATGGGCAGCATAATAGGACGCAATATCCCTTTCGTAAAGCATATAGCCCACACCAAGGACGTGGCCGATATCATGTCACGTGCAGGCCGCGAGGATACAGCACGTCTGCTGCGCAGCGTAGGTTCCATCTACTCCACATACTACACTCTCGATGACACCCCTGACTGGTTCTTCGGCACCCTGCCCTCGACCACAGGCTGCCTCAAGGTGTTCGGACTGGAGCTTATGGCCAACGGTGTGCTGGTTCGCGTTCCCAACCGCGACAACCCCGAACAGCTGGAGCCCATGGTCCGTCAGGACAAGATGTTCGAGATGTTCAAGGAGCATCATGACTGGATGGGAATCCTGGGATTCTCCACTCTGGGTGAACTCAACGAGGCTATCCGTAAGAACGGAAGCAACATGATAATAAACGTGGCCGAGGCTCTTCAGTCACAGAAGATCGTACATATAGCCGACCAGATAGTGGCCCGCCGCAATGAAGGCAAGGGTCTCAAGCTGGTGATGGTATCGGGCCCCTCCTCATCGGGTAAGACCACATTCAGCAAGCGTCTCATGGTACAGCTCATGGCACAAGGACTCACACCCAAGGTAATCTCCCTGGACGACTACTTCCTGGACCGCGACCACACCCCGCTTGACGAGAACGGCGAGCATGACTTTGAGTCGCTTTACGCAATTGACCTGCCCTACTTCAACGCCCAGCTCAAGGACCTGCTGGCCGGCAAGACCGTACAGCCCCCCACATTCAACTTCAAGAAGGGTGGCATACGTGAATTCACCGATCCCGAGATCACTCTCGGTGAGAACGACATCCTGCTCATTGAGGGTATCCACGCCCTTAACCCGGACCTTATGCCCGATATCCCCGCAGACCGCCGTTTCCTCATATACGTATCGGCCCTGACAAGCATCCGCATAGACGAGCACAACTACATACCTACCACCGATAACCGCCTGCTGCGCCGCATAACCCGCGACCACAAGTACCGCAGCTACTCCGCTGTCGATACCCTGAGCCGCTGGCCGTCGGTACGCGCCGGTGAAGAGAAGTGGATATTCCCCTATCAGGAGAATGCTGACGCCATGTTCAACTCAGCCATGATGTTCGAGATAGCTGTCATAAAGGATATGGTCAAGCCCTTGCTTGACGAGGTACCTGAGAACAGCCCCGAATACGCCAAGGCTCAGCAGCTCAAGGATTTCCTGGGACTGTTCAGGACCATCCCGAGCCAGAACCTGCCGCCCACATCACTGGTACGCGAGTTCATAGGAGGCAGCAGTTTCCACTATTGATTCCATAGATGGCCGATTTCAGGAACATACAGACCCAGGTCCAGACTCAGTCGCAGACACAGGTGCAGACCCTCTCGCCCCAACAGGTGCTGGAGGCCCGCCTGCTTGCCCTCTCTACCCTGGAACTTGAGGAGCATGTACGCTCCGAGCTGGGCGACAACCCCGCTCTGGAGGATGGTCCGCAGGATACATCGGCCCAGGAGAATGACGATAATGCCGATGAGTTCGGTCAGGATGAGGAGTATGGCTCCGATTCCGTCCGTGACGACTGGCAGGACGATGATGACGATGACTGGTATGACCGCCATTCAGGTGGCTCGCAGGGCCCTATGGCTGAGATACCTCTGGCCGATACCCGCTCGTTCTACGATATACTCTACGAGCAGCTGCGTGAGCAGGACCTCACGCCGCGCCAGATGAAGATAGCTCTCTACATCATAGGCTCGATCGATAATGACGGTATTCTGGACAAGGACCTCCAGGCCATATCCGATGACCTGGCATTCTACCATGATACCGATGCATCGACACAGGAGATTGAGGAGGTGCTTAAAGTCATACAGGAGTTCGACCCTGCCGGCATAGGTGCCCGTAACCTGCAGGAGTGTCTGCTCATACAGATACGCCGCAAGCCCGAGGGCCCCTCACGCGACCTCCAGGAACGTGTCATCGGCACCATGTTCGATGAGTTCACCCACAAGCGTTGGGACAAGATAGCGGCACGTCTGGAACTGAGCAAGGAGCAGACCGATGCCGTGATAGCCGAGCTGACCAAGCTCAACCCGCGTCCGGGCAGTTCACTGGGTGAGACTGAAGGACACAGCCGCCAGCACATAGTGCCCGATTTCCTTCTGGACAGCTATGACGGCGAGATACATTTTACCCTAAACAACGGTAACATACCACAGCTGCATGTGAGCCGCGAATACTCCGACATGCTGGAGAACCAGATAAAGAACGGCAGCAGCAGCCAGCGTGACGCCGCCGTCTACATAAAGAGCAAACTGGATTCCGCCCGAGGCTTTATCCAGGCGCTCAAACAGCGCGAGCAGACCATGACGCGTACCATGCAGGCCATAATAGACCTGCAGCGCCCCTTCTTCATGGAGGGCGATGAGACCCTGCTCAAGCCTATGATACTCAAGGATGTGGCCGAGAAGACCGGTTATGACATATCGACCATATCGAGAGTGACCAGCGGCAAGTATGTGCAGACAGGGTTCGGCACATTCTCCCTCAAGTCCTTCTTTACCGACGGAGTCAAGACCGAGAGCGGTGAGGAGGTATCGGTCAGGGAGATACACCGTCTGCTGCGTGAGGCGACCGATGCCGAGGACCACAGCAACCCGCTCACTGACGAGCAGCTCTCCGAGATGCTGGCTGGACGCGGTTACAAGGTGGCACGACGCACCGTGGCTAAATATCGGGAGCAGATCGGGATTCCCGTAGCGAGAATGCGTAAAAATTAAACGATATATGAAAGCAGTTGTAAGTATTATCATGGGCAGCACATCTGACCTGCCCGTCATGGAAAAGGCTGCAGCCTTCCTGGACAGCATTCAGGTTCCTTTTGAGATGAACGCACTCTCAGCCCACCGCACACCTGCGGCCGTTGAGGAGTTTGCCAAGGGTGCCGCAGACCGCGGTATCAAGGTCATCATAGCCGCAGCCGGCATGGCAGCCGCCCTGCCCGGCGTGATTGCCGCCAACACCTGCGTTCCTGTCATCGGTGTACCTATCAAGGGTATGCTCGACGGTCTGGACGCCATGCTCTCCATCATACAGATGCCCCCCGGAATACCCGTAGCCACTGTAGGTGTGAACGGCGCACAGAACGCAGCCATCCTGGCAGCCCAGATCCTGGCCGTAGCCGACAAGGAGCTCGCCGCCCGTCTGGCAGCCCACAAGGAGGGTCTCAAGGAGAAGATTGAGAAGGCCAACGCCGAACTGAGTCAGGTAAAATACAACTTCAAGACCAACTGAGAATGACTCTCTATAACCGCAGGAAAACCATCAGCGTACGTGTGGGTAATACCGCTATCGGCGGTGACAACCCCATACGCCTGCAGTCTATGAACACCACATCCACCATGGATACCGAGGGGTGCATAGAACAGGCCATACGCATAATCCGGGCCGGTGGCGAGCTGGTACGCATGACCACCCAGGGCACTCGCGAGGCGGAGAACATGCGCCTTATCCGTGAGGGTCTGACCGCCCGCGGTTATGACACCCCGCTGGTGGCCGATGTCCATTTCAACCCTGCAGTTGCCGATGTGGCCGCCCGCTACGTGGAGAAGGTACGCATCAACCCGGGTAACTACGTGGATCCTGCACGCACATTCAAGCATCTGGAGTACACCGACCAGGAGTATGCACAGGAGATACAGCGCATACGTGACCGCTTTATCCCGTTCCTGAATATATGCCGCGAGCACGGCACCGCCATACGTATAGGCGTGAACCACGGCTCGCTCTCCGACCGTATCATGAGCCGTTACGGCAATACGCCCGCCGGCATGGTGGAGAGCTGCATGGAGTTCCTGCGCATATGCGTGGACCAGGAGTTCCTGAACGTGGTCATATCAATCAAGGCCAGCAACACCGTGGTTATGATTGAGACCGTTCGTCTGCTCGTAAAGGAGATGGACCGTGAAGGCATGGCATTCCCCATACATCTGGGAGTGACAGAGGCCGGCGAGGGTGAGGACGGCCGCATAAAGAGTGCCATCGGCATAGGCGCACTGCTGGCTGAGGGTATAGGTGACACCATCCGCGTATCGCTCTCCGAGGCTCCCGAGCGTGAGATTCCCGTAGCCCGCAAGCTGGTCGATTATGCCGCACGCAGCGCCGAGGTCCGCGCATCGGCCCACATAGAGAACGGAGTGCTCATGCTCTCTTATACCGATGAGTCACTGGAGGATTTCCAGTTGCATGCGGCAATGGATGCCGGAGCACTGCTTATTGACGGCAAGGCAAGTGACCTTAAGCTTACCAATCCCAACATGACTGCCGCTCAGATCAAATCAACTGAGGATGCAATCCTGCAGGGTGCACGCATAAGGTTCAGCAAACCCGAGTACATATCATGTCCGGGCTGCGGACGGACACTTTACAATCTTGAAGAGACAATAGCACGCATCAAAGCCGCCACAGGTCACCTCAAAGGCGTCAAGATAGCCATCATGGGCTGTATCGTGAACGGACCCGGCGAGATGGCCGATGCCGATTTCGGCTACGTAGGCGCCGGCCGCGGCAAGATAAGCCTCTACCGCGGAAAGGAGTGCATAGAGAAGAATATCCCTGAGGAGCAGGCCGTTGAGCACCTCCTCCAACTAATAGAAAACACGTTATAACAAGAATTATGGAACACAAACTGAGCATCTACAACACTCTTACACGCAAGAAAGAGCTGTTTGAACCTATAAACCCGCCCCACGTAGGCATGTACGTGTGCGGTCCCACCGTGTACGGCGATCCCCATCTGGGTCACGCACGTCCCGCCATCACATTCGATATACTGTTCCGCTACCTCAAGCATCTGGGATACAAGGTACGCTATGTCCGTAACATCACCGATGTAGGCCATCTGGAGCATGACGCCGATGCAGGTGAGGACAAGATAGCCAAGAAGGCACGTCTGGAGCAGCTGGAGCCCATGGAGGTTGTCCAGTACTACACCCAGCGTTACCACAAGGCTATGGAGGCGCTGAACGTGCTGCCTCCCAGCATCGAGCCGCACGCATCGGGCCATATCATAGAGCAGATACAGCTCGTAAAGGAGATCCTGAACAACGGATATGCATACGAGAGCGAGGGAAGCATCTATTTTGATGTGAACAAATACAACAAGGACCATCACTACGGCAAGCTCTCAGGCCGTAACCTGGATGACGTGCTCAATACCACACGTGAGCTGGACGGTCAGGAGGAGAAACACAACCCCGCCGACTTTGCTCTCTGGAAAAAGGCACAGCCCGAGCATATAATGCGCTGGCCTTCACCCTGGAGCGACGGATTCCCCGGCTGGCACTGCGAGTGCACCGCCATGGGCCGCAAGTACCTGGGTGAGACTTTCGATATCCACGGAGGCGGCATGGACCTGGTATTCCCCCACCACGAGTGCGAGATTGCACAGGCCGTGGCAAGCCAAGGTCATGACATGGTCCGTTACTGGATGCACAACAACATGATTACCATCAACGGCCAGAAGATGGGTAAGTCACTTGGTAACTTCATCACACTCAACGAGTTCTTTACCGGTGAGAACAAGAACCTGCAGCAGGCTTACAGCCCCATGACCATACGTTTCTTCATTCTGATGGCCCACTACCGCGGAACCGTTGACTTCAGCAACGATGCCCTTCAGGCTGCCGAGAAGGCTATGTCACGACTCATGGAGGCTTACGGCGCCATTGGCCGTATCCAGCCCTCTACAGAGAGCACCGTCAGCGTGGCCGAGTTCCGTGACAAGTGCTACGAGGCTATGGATGATGACCTGAACACCCCGATTGTGATCAGCCATCTGTTTGATACCGCCAAGGTCATAAACCAGGCTGCTGACGGCAAGGCCTCACTGACTGCAGATCAGATAAATGAGCTCAAATCGCTGTTTGATACATTCCTCTTTGACATTCTCGGAATCAAGGCCGAAGAGGGCGGCGGAAGCGGCCGAGAGGAGGCATTCGGCAAGGTAGTGGACATGCTGCTCGAACAGCGCGCCATAGCCAAGGCCAACAAGGACTGGGCTACCAGCGACAAGATCCGCAACGAGCTCACCGCCCTGGGATTCGAAATCAAGGATACCAAGGACGGAGCAACCTGGAAACTCAACCGTTGATGAAGAAACTGGTATATACCCTGATCCTCTCCCTGGTGGTTCTCTCCTGCAAAGGGCGCCAGGCCCAGGCTCCTGCCTTGCAGACAGATGCCTTGCAGGCTGCTGCCGTAAAGGCTGCCGCCGAGAAGGCTGTACCCGTATTCTGCGCCGACAGCGCCTACAACTACATCAAGAGACAGACCGATTTCGGGCCGCGCGTTCCCAATACTCAGGCTCATGACGACTGCGGCATCTGGCTGGCTGCCATGTTGGCCAGGTTCGGGGCCGATATCGTTCACTATCAGAACTTTGACACAAAGACATTTGACAACACCACTCTCAAGTGCGTAAACATAATAGGAAGCTTTAACCCGGATTGTCCCACCCGCGTGATACTCTGCTCACATTGGGACAGCCGTCCCTGGGCAGATAACGACCCCGACCCCAGCAAACATAAGGTTCCGGTCGATGCCGCCAATGACGGAGCAAGCGGTGTAGGCGTGATACTGGAGATTGCACGTCAACTCCGGGAACAGGCCCCTGAGATAGGTGTGGACTGCATATTCTTTGATGCCGAGGACTGGGGACCCGGTGATGACTATAAGGGCCAGCATCTTGAGGAGTACTGGGGACTTGGCACACAGTATTGGGCTAAGAACCCGCACGTAAAGGGTTACAAGGCACGTTATGCCATCCTGCTTGACATGGTTGGAGGCAAGGGCGCCTCATTCAGCCGCGAGTACTACTCAGAGAGGTTCGGCAAGCAGGTAGTGGATAAGGTCTGGAACACAGCGGCCAAGTTGGGTTACACCTCAATCTTTGTTCCGCGTCAGGGAGGGGCTATCACTGATGACCACTACTTCATAAACACCATAGCCAAGATACCGGCTATCGACATCGTACCCTATCTGCCGGACTGCCAGGCCAGCACATTCGGACCTACCTGGCATACTGCATCGGACAATATAGACCATATAGACAAGAAAGTTCTGGAAGCTGTCGGCAAGACACTTCTGGAGGTAATTTATAACGAGAAACCATGACCATAGAAGAACTTCAGCAGGAGGTAATTGACGAATTCAGCGCATTTGACGACTGGATGGACAAGTACCAGATGATTATAGACCTGGGTAATGAACAACCCGCTTTAGACCCGGCCTACAAGACCGAGGACAACCTCATAGACGGCTGTCAGAGCCGCGTTTGGCTTCATGCCTCCTACAGCGACGGACTCCTGCACTTTGAGGCTGACAGCGATGCCATCATAACCAAGGGACTCATAGCCCTGCTCATAAGGGTCCTTTCCGACCACACTCCACAGGAGATCCTGAATACGAATCTGCATTTCATAGACGGGATAGGTCTCACGCAGCACCTCTCTCCTACACGTAGCAACGGACTCCTGTCAATGGTAAAACAGATAAAAACCTATGCACTGATCTATTCGCAGAAATAATGAAAAAGATTCTTGTTTTGCTTACTGCAGCCATAATCCTTGCGGGCTGCGCCGAAATCACGATTGGTTTGAAGATGACCAAAGAGGAGGTTTTATGGAAAAACGACATCCTCGAGTTCTCAACACCCAGACTTGCTTACCAAGGTAGCTTAGACCACAATCCCGGATTTAAAGTAAAGGTTAATTACAGCAACGGCCGCAACATCATCATGCCTATTGACGCCCTCGGACTTGGATACGGAGCGTCATGCCCCAAGGGAACGATGGGATTATACAAGCCTGAGAACGGTATTGACAAGGCTGAGATTCTTGACCTCACCGAAAACAGGATGGTAATCCACATAGGATACAAAAGCTGGAACATACAGGATGTAGCGGTGACCCTTGACAAGCAGATAACCATGTACAAGGACACTCCCTTCATGTCAGTCATTGACTATTACACAGGCCAGTTTGACACGCTCAATGTAGTGGCCGGACTTACCACGGCAGGTGTGGGAACGGTCAAGGAACTTAAGAACGGATTCACCATAGAATACCCCTACGGAGTGACCGCCGTAATCGTTATGCCCCAGGCCGATGAAAAGACGGTTGACGAAACTTTCATGCAGGTCATAACCGGCAGAAAAGTAACGGATAACGAGCCCCTGCGCTATTACATAGGTATAAGCGATAAAGGAGAAGATTATCTGCTTGAAAAAATTGCCAATATTTTGTAAATTCGCCGCGCTAAGAAAAAAAACGACAATAAATTATATAAATAATGAACAACAGATACTGGAACGAGGAGATTGAAACTATGCCCCGCAAGAAACTGGAGCAGTTTCAGGTGGAGCGTCTCAAGAAAACCGTCGAGATAGCTATGGGAAGCGAGTTCTATGCTCCCAAATTCAAGGAACTGGGTATCACACCCGATAGCATCAAGTCAGTAGAGGATATCAAGCGTTTCCCCTTTACAACCAAGAATGACCTGCGTGCCACTTACCCCTTCGGCATCAAGTCAGTTCCCCTGGACAAGGTGGTACGTCTGCACTCATCGAGCGGTACTACAGGCAATCCTACGGTAATCCTGCACACCCAGAGAGACCTCGACCAGTGGGCCGATGCCATGGCACGCTCCATGTATTGCATCGGACTCCGTAATACCGATATCATACAGAATACCTCCGGATACGGAATGTTCACAGGAGGTCTCGGTATCCAGTACGCCGCTGAGCGTCTGGGAGCCCTGACCGTTCCTGCCGGAGCAGGTAACAGCAAGCGCCATGTAAAGTTCATCACCGATTTCGGCACTACCGCACTGCACTGCATACCCTCTTATGCCACACGTCTGGCTGCTGCATTTGAGGAGGAGGGAATCAACCCGCGCGACACCACTGTAAAGACCCTCATCATTGGAGCAGAGCCCCACTCTGAGGCTCAGCGCAAGCGTATCGAGGAAATCTGGGGTGCCAAGGCTTACAACAACTTCGGTATGAGTGAGATGTGCGGCCCCGGCGTTGCCATTGAGTGCCAGGAGCAGAACGGCATGCATATCTGGGAGGACAACTACATTGTTGAGATCCTTGATCCCGTTACCCTGGAGCCCGTTCCTGAGGGTGAGCTCGGCGAGCTGGTTCTCACCACACTCAACCGCGAGGCCATGCCTCTGTTCCGTTACCGCACACGTGACCTCACCCGCATTCTGCCCGGTGACTGCCCCTGCGGCCGTACCCACGTACGTCTTGCCCGTTTCCAGGGTCGTTCCGATGACATGATGATTGTCAAGGGCGTAAACATCTACCCCATACAGATTGAGAAGATCCTCATGCAGTTCCCCGAGCTGGCAAGTGATTACCTGATAACCATCGAGACCGTAGGTGACAATGACGAGATGACCGTAGAGGCCGAGCTCGCTCAGGCTACCGACGATTTCGCCATGCTCCAGAACCTTACCAAGGAGATTACCCGCCGTCTTAAGGATGAGATCCTTCTCACTCCCAGAGTTAAGCTGGTAGGAAAGGGTGTAATACCGCAGACCGACGGCAAGGCCAAGAGAGTGAACGATTTGCGTAACAACCACTAACAATAAGGTATTATGAAGACTATCAAGCAGATTTCAATATTCCTTGAGAACCAGAGCGGCAAGCTGAGTGACATCCTGACCGCCCTCAAGGACCAGAATATCGAGATCCAGGCCGCATCAGTGGCCGACACCACAGAGTACGGCATTCTGCGTCTCATCACATCGGACCAGAAGAAAGCCTCCGCACTGCTGGCTGAGAAGGGTCATCTGGTAAACCTTAACGAGGTGCTCGCCATACAGGTTGAGCCCGATACCGCCGCATTCGCCGACGCTATCGACGCACTTACCCAGGGTGGTTGCTCCATCAGCTATCTCTACACCTTCCACAAGGACGGCAAGCTGGTGCTTATTATCCGTTCTGCCGATATCCAGAAGGCCGAGAGCGTAGCTCAGGCTAAAGGTCTTACGCTTATTCAGGGTTGGGAATGATTCATTTCATTCCCTTCTTTTTTAATTGATACCTAACTTATAATTAACCATGTTTCTGAAAATTCTTATTCTGATCCTGTTCTTCGCCGTAATGATTGGCGTAGGTATTTACTGCCGCAAGACCGCGGCCAACGTACAGGGATTCGTCCTGGGCGACCGTAAGGTAGGCTCATGGCTTACTGCTTTCGCATTCGGCACATCCTATTTCTCAGCCGTAATCTTTGTGGGTTACGCCGGTCAGTTCGGCTGGAAATACGGTCTTTCCGCAACATGGATCGGACTTGGCAATGCCATAATCGGTTCACTCCTGGCCTGGAGAATACTGGGTCGCCGCACACGCCTTATGACACAGTACCTGCAGAGTGCCACCATGCCTGACTTCTTTGGTCAGCGTTTCAACTCCGAGGCCCTCAAGGTAGCTGCATCGGTAATAGTATTCGTATTCCTGGTGCCCTATACCGCATCACTCTACAACGGTCTGTCACGTCTGTTCGGAATGTCATTCGGAATCGACTACAGCTGGTGCGTGCTCGGTATGGCTATCCTTACCGGTATTTACGTGCTGGTAGGCGGTTATATGGCTACTGCCATCAATGACTTCATCCAGGGTATGATCATGCTCGTAGGTATAGTTGCAGTTATCCTGGCTGTGCTCAACGGAAACGGCGGTTTCACCGAGGCCATCAACAAGCTCTCACAGATTCCCAGCGAGGCCGCTCCCGCTCTGAACGGCGCCTTTGCATCGTTCTTCGGTCCTCAGCCCATCTACCTGCTGGGAGTGGTGCTGCTCACCTCACTCGGTACATGGGGTCTGCCCCAGATGGTCGGCAAGTTCTACGCCATCCGTGACGAGGCCGCTATCCGCAAGGGTACATTCATTTCAACCTTCTTTGCCATCATCGTGGCAGGCGGTTGCTACTTCCTGGGCGGTTTCGGCCGTCTGTACGGTAACGTGATCGAGTTCGCACCCAACGGTAACCCCGTCTATGACAGCATCGTTCCTTCCATGCTGCAGACTCTGCCTGACCTCATGATTGGCGTGGTTATCATCCTGGTGCTCTCAGCCTCTATGTCAACCCTCTCTTCACTGGTGCTGACATCGGGCTCAACCCTTACTCTCGATATCATCAAGCCTGCTCTGGCCAAGGGCGGCAAGACCATGAGCGAGAAGTCACAGCTTCTCTCCATACGTCTTCTCGTGGTATTCTTCATCGCAGTTTCATCAGTACTGGCCATCATCCAGGCCAAGAGCTCGGTTACATTCATCGCTCAGCTCATGGGTATATCCTGGGGTGCCCTGGCAGGTGCCTTCCTGGCTCCTTTCCTCTACGGACTCTACTGGAAGCGTACAACCAGAGCTTCCGTATGGGCTAGCTTCATCGTAGGTGTTGTGATCATGTGCGGCTGCATGTACGGCACATTCACCAAGACCACATTCATCAGCCCCTACTTCAGTTCACCCATCAACGCCGGTGTGCTGGCTATGGTTGCAGGACTTGTCATAGTTCCCATTGTAAGTCTCTTTACAAAGGATTCCAACAATGAGGAGGTTGACAAGATGTTCGCCTGCTACAACCGTGAGGTGACTGTTCGTGCATCGACCTCACTTATGGATGCCGACAAGAAGTAAAGAATCATAACCTGACTCCCCGAATATCGGAACAATATCCTATATTTGGGGAGTCTTTATTTCCAATAGCTTATGAAACGTTGCAGCGAATTAAAGAATGAGGCTCTCCTGGCACTCAAAGGGAACTGGGGCAATGCAGTCGTTGCCTCCCTTATCTACCTGGTAGCTACGATGGTCATATCGGAATCATCATCATTTTACAGTCTGATTTCAAACATCAATCCCGTTTATGCAGTCTCCACAAAGTTGATTTGGGGAATTGCAGGAATAGCGGTTGTGGCATCAATCTTTGTACTGGCTCCGTTGGGAGGAGGTTACTCGAATGCCGCCAAGAAACTGATTGAGAGCAAAGGAACGGACAATGATCTCATGGACAACATGTTCAAGATCGGATTCGGAAAGAACTACATCCGATTTGTGGTCTTGGTCGTGCTGATGGAGTTGATCATGATCGTACTGTTAGGTTTGTTTATCACACCTGTAATATTTACAGTGATGGGCAGACTCGGCTGGATCTGGCTGGTTGTAAGTATGACCGCACTATTCATTCTCATGTTAATCATCTCCCTCATGCTGGCTATGACCCATTACCTGATTGTTGATGAGCCCCAGCTCTCAGTCATTGAGGCCATGGTTAAGAGTTGCCGCATGATGAGAGGCAGGAAATGGAAACTGTTCGTACTTCAGCTCAGTTTCATCGGATGGATACTGCTCTCCATACTTACTTTGTGCATCGGTCTTTTATGGGTTATGCCCTACTACCAGACCTCAGTCAGCGCATTCTATTACAATCTTAAGGAGGAGCAGCAGGCTGCCTGAGCGTACAGTCCTGAACTTTAGCAAAGAAGACACCCGTACGTGGTGTCTTTCTTTGTTTTATAATTGCAATTGTCGCTTTATTTTAGGAAATTTGCACCCCAGTTACTAGGAACAATATGAAAAAGAAACTGTTACTTGGCGATGAGGCCATAGCACAAGGTGCTATCGATGCCGGACTGAGCGGCGTTTACGCTTACCCCGGCACACCCTCAACCGAAATCACTGAATACATTCAGGGCTATTGCAAGCGCAATCCTGAGGAGAAGCTCCACTCCCGCTGGTGCACCAACGAGAAGACTGCCATGGAGGCTGCCCTGGGTATGTCATTTGCCGGCAAGCGCGCCCTCGTATGCATGAAACATGTTGGTATGAACGTGGCTGCTGACCCGTTCGTGAACTCATCAATCACCGGCGTGAACGGCGGTATCGTGGTTCTTGTGGCCGATGACCCCTCAATGCACTCGTCACAGGACGAGCAGGACACCCGTTTCTACGGTAAGTTCGCCCTTATTCCCATACTTGAGCCCTCTTCACAGCAGGAGGCCTATGATATGATGTCATACGCCTATGACCTGTCAGAGTCACTCAAACTCCCAGTACTTATGCGTACAGTTACCCGTCTGGCCCACTCACGTGCTGTGGTAGCTCTCAAGGAAAAGCGTGCCCAGAACGCGCTCAACCCCGTAAGCGGAGTTCGTGACTGGGTTCTGCTGCCCGCTATCGCCAAGCGCCGTTACGCTTCACTTCTGGAGCGTCAGCCGGAGATCATGCGTCTGTCGGTTGAGTCACCCTTCAACAGTTTCAAGGCAGAGGCCAAGCGCTTCAAGATGGGTGCAATCGCCTGCGGTAACGCATACAACTACCTCTCAGAGTGCTACCCCGAGGGAATTCCTTTCCCCGTACTCAAGATATCACAGTACCCCATACCCTCCGAGACCATACGTACCATGGCCGAGCAGTGTGACTCTATCATGGTGATTGAGGACGGTCAGCCTTTCGTTGAGGAGCAGGTTGCTGGTATTCTCCCCTCTGACTGCAAGATCATTGGCCGTCTGACCGGTGAACTTCCCCGTCAGGGAGAGCTTAACCCCGATATCGTGAAGGCCGCTCTGGGACTCGCTCCCCTGCCGCATCCCGAGGTTGCCAAGAATGTTGTGGCACGTCCGCCTGCCCTCTGCCAGGGTTGCGGTCACCGCAGCGTTTACGAGGCCATCAACATAGTCCTCAAGGATTACAAGGACTCCAAGGTGTTCGGTGACATAGGTTGCTACACTCTGGGGGCCCTGCCTCCTTTCCAGGCTCTGGACAGCACCGTTGATATGGGTGCCAGCATCACCATGGCCAAGGGTGCCGCCGATGCAGGTGTGTTCCCCGCAGTAGCCATCATAGGTGACAGCACATTCACCCACTCCGGTATGACCGGTCTGCTGGATGCCGTAAACGAGAACTCTCCCATCACCATCATCATATCCGATAACCTCACCACCGGTATGACCGGCGGACAGGACTCAGCCGGAACCAACAAGTTCGAGGCCATATGCCGTGGCATCGGCGTTGATCCCGATCACCTCAAGGTGGTTGTTCCCCTGCCCCAGAATATGGAGGAGATTACACGTACCCTGCGTGAGGAGATTGAATACCGTGGCCTGTCGGTAATCATACCGCGCCGCGAATGCATACAGACACTTGCCCGTAAGGCAAAAGCTAAAGCCGCACAGAAATGAAAACAGATATAATTCTTGCAGGCGTAGGAGGACAAGGTATCCTCTCCATCGCCACAGTGATAGGTCAGGCCGCTCTTGAGGAGGACCTCTACATCAAGCAGGCCGAGGTTCACGGAATGAGCCAGCGCGGCGGTGACGTGCAGTCCAACCTGCGCATATCGGACCAGCCCATTGCAAGCGACCTGATTTCTCTCGGTCAGGCCGATATCATAATCGCCATGGAGCCCATGGAGGCCCTGCGCTACAAGCAGTACCTGAGCAAGGACGGCTGGGTAATCACATCATCCAACCCCTTTGTGAACATAGGCAACTATCCCGATAAGGATGCCATCATTGCTGAGCTCAAGGAGCTGGGTAACGTGATCCTGATTGACACCGACGAGCTGGGCAAGGAGCATAAGATGCCCAAGGCAGTGAACATGATACTGCTGGGTGCCGCTTCAAAGGCCCTTAAGAGCATCAGCTTTGACAAGCTCTGCCAGAGCGTACGTACCATATTCGGTGCCAAAGGCGATGCAATAGTAGAAATGAACATAAAGGCCCTTGAGATTGGCCGTAACTGTGAATAAAAAACACTGATGAAAACGCTGATTCCCGCAAACGTCATTGACGATTATCTTGAGAAAATTGAGGTACGTGACCTTAACAAGGCATCCATCCGTCAGGTGCTGGCATGTGAACTTAACGCCGAGAAGGTAACCGGCCAGGAGTTCATCCATTTTGAGATGGGTGTGCCCGGCATTCCGCCATCGGCCGTAGGTATCAAAGCCCAGAAAGAGGCTCTTGACCGCGGTGTGGCATCCAAGTATCCCAATATCGAGGGTATCCCCGAACTCAAGGAGCAGGCTGCACGTTTTGTAAAGGCGTTCATCAATACCGATATCGAGCCCGGTCACTGCACTCCCACCTGCGGAGCCATGCAGGGCACGTTTGCCGCATTCCTGCTCTGCTCACAGATTGACCCCAAGAAGGATACAATCCTTTATGTTGATCCGGGATTCCCTGTACAGAAGATGCAGGCCCAGGTAATGGGTGTCAAGACCGCCCAGTTTGACGTGGCCGATTTCCGCGCCGAGAAACTGGGACCCAAACTGGAGAGCTACCTTAAGAACGGCAACATCTGCTGCATAGTTTACAGTAACCCCAACAACCCCAGCTGGATGTGTCTTACCGAGAGTGAGATCAAAACCATCGGTGAACTGGCCACAAAATATGACACTATCATACTTGAGGACCTGGCTTACATGACCATGGATTTCCGCCGCGAGGGTCTGGGCATCCCGTTCAAGGAGCCTTATCAGGTGAGTGTATCGCATTACACCGATAACTACATCATGATGCTCAGCGGCAGTAAGATATTCAGCTATGCAGGTGAGCGTATCGCCGTAGCATGCATATCGGACAAACTCTATGAGCGTCACTTTGAGACTCTGCAGAAACGTTACAACATATCACGTTTTGGTGCTGTATACGCTTATGATATGCTTTACGCCATGTCATCGGGCGTAACCCACTCAGTTCAGTGCGCCATGGCCGCCATGCTCAAGGCCGCATGTGACGGAGAGTACCAGTTCCGTGAGGATATCCGTGAGTACGCACGCCGCACCGAGAAGATCAAGGCTGCCCTGCTGCGCAACGGATTCAACATCACCTATGACAAGGACCTGGAGGAGCCTGTAAGCAACGGATTCTTCTTTACATTCGGTTACAACCTGCCCGACGGCACACCTATGGAGGGAGGCCAGCTGCTGCATGAGCTGCTCTACTACGGAATAAGCGGAATCGTGCTCTCATCAACCGGCAGCACTCGTCAGGGTATCCGCGGTTGCGCATCGAACATACGCGACGACCAGTTCCCCATCCTTGAGGAGCGCCTGCGCCTGTTCAACGAGGCACATAAGTAAAACTGCAACACTAGGGACGGTTCCTAATGTGCTAGTTTTTCAAAACTAACACATTAGGAACCGTCCCCTTTGTATCAGTTTTCAGACTGCAGGAAGGCTGTTGCCGTTGATCTTGCGGTAGATGTCAAGAGCGTAGACATCGGTCATGCCGCTTATGTAGTCAAGCACGGCCAGCAGTTTGTTGTAGATATCCGGAGCCTTGATGTCATATTGGCTCGATACGCGGTTAATAAGGAGTTTGGAGTACTCACGGTCAGGATTGAGCACAGCCTCGACCATAAGGTCAAGCAAGGTGCTTATGATGCGGAAACCGGCCAACTCCACCTCGAGTACGTCATGTGAACGGTATATCTTGGATACAGAGAGCTCAGCACAGCGTTTGTATGCCTCTCGTGGAACATCGCTTATATGTTTTATAAGTGCGCCGCTGAATGTGCCGGCAAGTATCTCCTTCTCGTTAGCCAGGAACACGTTAGTGCACTCCTCAACAAGCAGGCCAACCAACTTGGAACGCAGATATGACACCTGCTCGTTGACATCCGAAACCATGCCTAATATACTGCGCGCATGTTCCTGCTGCTGCGGTTCAAGGAAAGCCATCATGAGATCTATGGTCTGTTCCGTTGACAGCAGTTTGAGCTTGTGGGCGTCCTCCAGGTCCATGAGCAGATAGCATATGTCATCGGCCGCCTCAACCAGGAATACCAGCGGATAACGTACGTAGTTGAGCGGTTCCCCTGGAGCAGACTTACGTATTATGCCCAATTCATCGGCTATTTGAGCAAAAATGGGAGCCTCACTCTCAAAAAAGCCGAACTTGTGCTTGCCGTTGGCCAGGATCGATGCATACGGATATTTGACTATCGATGCAAGCGTGGAATAGGTCATGGCGAATCCGCCCTTACGGCGTCCGATGAACTGGTGTGCCAGCAGGCGGAACGCGTTGGCGTTACCCTCAAAATTTATGATATCGGTCCACTGACCGGGATTAGAGGCAAATTCAGCCTCAAGAGACTGTCCCTTTCCTTCGGTGAAATAGGCCGAAATCGCCTTCTCGCCCGAATGGCCGAACGGAGGGTTACCCATATCATGTGCCAGACAGGCGGCCGATACTATGTTACCTATCTCTGTCAGGTTAGTATCCTTGAGTTCCGGATGAGCCTGGAGTATGCCGCGTGAAACATTGTTTCCAAGCGAGCGGCCCACACACGCCACCTCAAGGCTATGGGTAAGACGGTTGTGCACGAAAACGCTTCCCGGAAGGGGGAATACCTGTGTCTTGTTCTGAAGCCTTCTGAAAGGAGCGGAGAATATGAGACGGTCATAGTCCCTGAGGAATGCCGAGCGGTCATCCTTGTGAGGCGAGGTAAAATTCTCCATGCCCAGTCTTTTGCTTGATATGAGTCTTTCCCAATCCATAGTATGTGTCTGTCTTGAATTGTTTCAAAATTAGCGGTTTTTCACAGGATTTGTACAAATGTTGGCTGTATATTTGTTATTTTCGCTGAGCAAAACCAAACCACTCACACTATGAAGGTAAAGATCATCAACCGTTCGCATCATCCCCTTCCCGAGTATGCCACAGTGCAGTCAGCGGGTGTGGATCTGAGAGCCAATCTGGAAGAGCCTGTAGTAATGAAACCCATGGAGCGCCGTCTCATCCCCACGGGTCTGTACATATCGCTGCCCGCCGGTGTGGAGGCTCAGGTGCGTCCGCGCAGTGGCTTGGCAATCAAGAAGGGAATAACCGTACTGAACACCCCCGGTACCATCGATGCCGATTACCGCGGCGAGATAGGCGTGATACTGATAAACCTCTCACAGGAGGAATTCACCGTGAATGACGGAGAGCGCATAGCCCAGATGGTCATAGCACGCCACGAGCAGGCCGAGTGGATTCCGGTAGAGACGCTCGACGAGACTGAGCGCGGAGCCGGCGGATTCGGTCACAGCGGTATCTGACCTCATTCTATTCACCGATGAAAAAGGATATCCTGAGGCTTACTCTTATGGCAGTGTGCATGACAGCGGTCCTGTCATGCGGCTCGCTCCGTCACACCCCTCAGGATCCCCTCTCCAAGTCCGATACAGACAAGTTCGCGGCCAACCACCTTTACATGGAGGGCGTGAGGATGTACAATGAAGGCCGATATGACGCCGCCCTCGACCTCATGACACAAAGCCTGGATTACGACAGCGCATCGGCCGCCACATGCTATCATCTGGCACAGTTCTACCTCTCCATGGGTGACAGGGCCGTGGTTGCCAAATACGGTCCGCTGGCACGTACCCTCATGCAGAGGGCTGTCCGCCTGGACCCCGACAACTACTGGTACCGCCGTCTGCTGGCCATGAGCTACCTGAGACGCAACAATCCCAAGGAGGCCATCAAGGAGTACGAGGAGATAGTAAGACGTTTCCCCAGCCGTACCGATGCCCTCATGACCCTGGCCGGTCTCTATAATGACATTAACGACTTTGAGAATGAGCTGCGCGTCCTTAAGCGTTACGGACGTCTTGAGGATATGGATGACGAACTCAAGTTCCAGCGGTTCCTCTGTTACCTTCAGATGGGACAGATGGACTCCGCCTATTATGAGGCCGATAACCCCTCGGAGGTGATAGAGCTGCTCATGAAAACCAGCCGCGACATGATAGAACATGCCGAAACCCCGATGGAAAGGGCGCAGTGCCGTTCCACCCTGGATATAGTCATGAATTTCTGTGACGTAGTCTCCAAATACGAGCCTGAACTCATGGCCCCCTACAGCCAGAAGTCGGTGGTTTATTTCTGGCTGGGAGAGACCGATAAGTCACTTGAGATACTCGCCAAAGGCATAAGTAATGTCAAGACCGACAAAGGTAAGGCCACGCTCTACAACATACGCGGGGATTTTTACCATACGCTCCGCGACAAGAGCCGCATGTACGCCGACTATGACTCCACCCTCAGGTATGACCCCGACAACATAGCCGTGCTCAATAACTACGCCTATTATCTCTCACTCGATAACCGCGACCTGGAGAGGGCGCTCAAGATGAGCGGCAAGACCCTTGAGCAGGAGCCCCTGAACGCCACCTATCTGGACACTTACGCCTGGATACTGTTCAAGATGAAGAGATACAAGGACGCACTGGGTTATATGGAGAAAGCGCTCCGTTATCTCGACACTGACAACCCCGAGATATATGAGCACTACGGTGACGTGCTCTATATGTGCGGTGAAAAGGAGAAAGCCGTGGACAACTGGCATAAAGCACTGCAGTATCACAGCGAGTCCACCACCATAGAACAGAAAATCAAACAGCAGAAATATCTGGAATGATCCGCATCCGTCACATATTGCCGCTCCTGCTGGCCGTCATCCTTCTGGGTGGCTGCCGTTCCACACGCACCCTCAAAAAGGAGAAAGTGACACAGGAAACCGATATGCTCATTGCCGAGCTGGTCAAGGAGCCTCCCGTCACGGAACTCACCGCCAGCCTGTCCCTGAGCCTTAACGGAACCAGGGTGAGCGGCCAGCTCCGCATGCGCCGCGGTCACAGCGTCCAGATAAGCGCCAGCATGCTCGGCCTGGTTGAAGTGGCACGAATAGAGTTCCTACCCGATATGGTGGTCGTGATGGACCGCATGCACAACCTCTACTCCGTATGCCATTATGCCGATATCCCCTACCGCAATGAACTGGGCTTGGACTTCAATGTGGTTGAGGCCCTGTTTTGGAACAGGCTGTTCTCGCCCGGTACGCCCCAGTCACATGACATCGGCTCCCGTCTGTCGGTAATAAACCCCGATGAAAAGGGACTGATTTCATTCACTGAGCCCGAGTACGGATACCGGTTCCAGACCGATGAAAAAAAGAGACTCAGCGCCGTGGGCAAATCCGGCGGAGGTTATAAGTTCAACCTGGGCTATTCTGATTTCGGCTCACCCGTAAGCGTATGGCAATACCCCCAGACGCTCTCCATTCATGTGGAGGCCTCGACTACCGTGATCGATACGCAGGTCAAGATGTCATCAATCTCAACGGAACGCAAGAACTGGCCGGACCGTACAGCCGTGACACGCCGTATGAAACAGGTCTCACTTGATGAACTGCTGGATAATCTGGATTTATGATGAAGAGATATATCGTTTCACTTCTGCTCTTAGGTGCCATGACACCGGTGTTCTCACAGACCAATTCGGTTATTGAGAGGATGCGCCGTGAGCGTGCCGAGATGGAGGAGCAGATTGCGCGCCAGGAGAAGATACTCACAACCACCGAGACCGATATCTCCAGCCAGGTGAGCAACCTGAACATCATAACCGCCAAACTCAAGCAGCGCACCAAACTACTGGACAAGACCCGTGAAGAGATACGCTCTCTCGACCGCGAGACAAACCGCATAGAGAAAGAGATCAAACAGCTTGAGAAAGAGCACGAGCAGTGCAAGGAACGTTACGCCGATGCCTGCCGATTCTTCCAGCACCAGAACGCCAGCATCAACCCCCTCACATTCATACTGGCCACCGAGTCCTTCCGTGAGATAAGCCGCAGAGCCCGTTATGTGAGTGAATACTCTTCATCCCTTCGTGAAATGGCCGATGAAATCACGCAAAAGAAAGACACCCTCGAGGACCGCAAGGCTCAGATAGAGCTTATAAGGACAGAGAAGGTGGAACTCCAGAAAGTACAGCTCAAGAATGAGGAGGAGGCCCGTAAGGAGGAGAAACAGCAAAAGACTCTGGTAAACCAGCTCAAGAACAAACGCACAAGCCTTAAGAAGGAGATAGCCGAGAAGGAGAAAAAGATGAAGGATCTCTCCAAGGAGATTGACCGTCAGATACAACTCGCCATCCAGGAGGAGCAGAACAAGAACAAGGGTAAGGCACAGCCACAGGAGGACATCAAACTCTCCGGCAGTTTTGAGAGCAACAAGGGCAAGCTGCCCATACCTATCACCGGTCCCTATCTCGTAGTAGGTGAGTATGGCGTGCAGAACGTGGCCGGCATGAAGGATGTAAAGCAGAACAACCTGGGCATAGACATACAGGGCCAGGACGGAGCACAGGCCCGTGCGGTGTTTGACGGCACTGTCTCGTCAATATTCCAGCAGGGCAAGGGCCAGATAGGCGTACTCATTCGTCACGGTTCGTACATATCGGTCTATTGTAATCTGAGCGAGACACGTCTCAAGAAGGGTGACAAGGTCAAGACCTCCGATATAGTGGGAAACATACAGACATCGGAGGACGGCACGCCCATACTTCACTTCCAGCTTCACAAGGAGAGCGCCCGACTCAATCCTTCGGATTGGTTAAGACGATGATAATTGCAAAAAATTCAGTACCTTCGCAGTCCAAAACCAATCCGTATGATAACAGCAGACCAACTCAAAGACGTACTTGACCGCACAGAGGCTCTCAAACGCTATCTAAATATCGATTCCAAACTCATTCAGGTTGAGGAGGAGCAGTTGCGCACCCAGGCCCCCGGATTCTGGGATGATCCCAAGAAGGCAGAGGCCCAGATGAAGAAAGTCAAGGACCTTCAGAGCTGGATTGACGGCTACAAGCAGGTCAAGGCCCTGGCCGATGAGCTGCAGCTGGCCATGGATTTCTACAAGGAGGAGCTGGTTACAGAGCAGGAGGTTGACGAGAATTACGCCAAGGCCATGGAGGCTGTCGAGTCACTGGAGCTCAAGAACATGCTTCGTGAGGAGGCTGACCAGATGGACTGCGTGCTCAAGATAAACTCCGGAGCAGGCGGCACCGAGAGTCAGGACTGGGCATCCATGCTCATGCGTATGTATATGCGCTGGGGCGAGGACAACAAATACAAGGTCACCGTTGCCAACCTTCAGGAGGGCGATGAGGCCGGAATCAAACAGGTTACCATGGAGATTGAGGGACCGTTCGCCTACGGTTATCTCAAGGGCGAGAACGGTGTACACCGTCTGGTACGCGTAAGCCCCTACAACGCGCAGGGTAAGCGTATGACATCATTCGCCAGCGTCTTTGTTACTCCCCTTATCGATGACTCCATCGAGGTTGACATCAACCCCGCACTCATGAGCTGGGATACGTTCCGAAGCGGCGGTGCCGGCGGTCAGAACGTGAACAAGGTTGAGTCAGGTGTACGTCTGCGCTACCAGTTCAAGGATCCCTATACCGGTGTTGAGGAGGAGATTCTCATTGAGAACACCGAGACACGTGACCAGCCCAAGAACAAGGAGCGCGCCCTGCAGCACCTGCGTTCCATACTGTACGACAAGGAGCTGCAGCACCGCATGGCCGAACAGGAAAAGATCGAGGCCGGTAAGAAAAAGATCGAGTGGGGTTCACAGATACGTTCATACGTATTCGATGACCGCCGCGTCAAGGATCACCGTACCGGATTCCAGACTTCTGATGTAAACGGAGTCATGGACGGCCACATAGACGGATTCATCAAGTCCTATCTTATGTCATTTGCTGAGTCTCAGGAACAGCAGATGCCGTAACAGTTACAACAAATATCACTAATACTATGTCAATTGAGATTGAACGCAAGTTCCTTGTAAAGGGAACATCCTACAGAACCCAGGCTTTCAGCTACTACGACATCCTCCAGGGTTATATAGCCCATGAGAACGGACGTTCTGTACGTGTGCGTATTACAGACAAGGAGGCTATCCTTACCATCAAAGGACCCTCAGACAACAAGGGCATGTCCCGTTACGAGTGGAACCATCTCATCCCCGTGGATGACGCCCGCGAACTCTTTGAACTCCATCAGGCCGGAGCGATCGAGAAACGCCGTTACCTGGTACACAGCGGTCCCCACGTATTTGAGGTCGATGAATTCCACGGTGAAAACGAGGGTCTTGTCATGGCCGAGGTTGAACTCGGCTCAGAGAGCGAGACCTTTACCAAACCCGATTTCATAGGAAAGGAGGTTACCGGTGACCACCGCTATTACAACGCCTATCTGGCCACCAACCCTTACAAGACCTGGAATAAGGATTGACTACTCTTTGGGTAGTATGATATGACGGAGGGCCAGATATCCTACGGCAGCTCCCGCCATCACCCCTACTGCATCGGCTATAAGGTCCATCCAGTCACCGCTCCGGTTCTCAGTAAGCAGAGCCTGGGCCAGTTCCATGGCACCACCCAGTGCGATAGGGGCTACAATACCCAACAGAGCTATTCTGGTACGGTTCAGTCCTGTGTGATGACGCAGGTACTCAAACCATATCACTACCTCCAGTCCGCCGTACATGCATACGTGGGCTATCTTGTCGATAAAGCTGATACTGTCCAGCCTGGTCTTGGGCGAATTAAACAGTGAAAGGAACAATATGGCCGCAATGACAAGCAGTGAAAGCGGATATCTGCGGATAAATCTGATCATGACACAAAAGTAACTAATAAACCGTGAAGACATGTCTAAAGACCATTTCTATTTCAGCCGCAATGACCGTATAGTGGCATTGGTGCTGCTCTCAGTGATTCTCATAGCCGTAGTGGTTCGAATCCCGTTCCGAAGGATTCCCACCGATACTTCAGTGCAACCTGACACCATGGCTGTTCAGACAGCCGCTCCGCCGTTACAGCCGGAGCCTAAGCGGGAATATACCCGTTCCACCGCAAGATACAGTGGTTCCACCTACAGGAAAGACACCGTACAGCGTCGTCCTGTCCGCCGTGACACGGTAGTCAGGAGGGACAGCATTAAATACCCACGTTATACAAGAAAGCAACCACCCTCCTCACCTCTTGACCTCAATACCGCCGACAGCGCCATGCTGGTGAGCCTTCCCGGCATAGGTCCGTACTACGCCTCACGCATACTCTCCTATCGCAAGAAACTGGGAGGATATGCCTCAAACAACCAGATCCTGGAGATAGACGGAATACCCGATTCCGTGGTCAAATGGTTCGTCATTACCGATACAGCCCGTGTCCTTACGATAAGAATCAATTCAGCCACCCTCTCACAACTGCGCTCACACCCATACATCAACTTCTATCAGGCAAGGGCTATAATCGAGATGCGTCGTGAGAGAGGCAACATAAAAGGTCCCGACCAGCTCTCTTTCATGGAAGAGTTCACTGACCAGGACCTTGTAAGACTTGAGCCCTATCTGGACTTCAGATAGAATCAGTATTTGGCAAGCTTCTTTATCTTCATGGGTATCTCGGTGTTGTTCATCTGACCGGTGAACTGCTCAGCACCGGCACCGATGGCAAACACCGGTACAAAACTGCCTGAGTGGCAACCTGCGGCCCAGCTGATCTCGGCAACCTGAGTCATGACGCGGGCGGCCTCATCGGACATCTTGTCAACCTTGAAATACTCGCCCTCCTCAAGTGCGCTCGGACCCATTCCGAATGTCTCCACGTATGCGCTCTTGAGACTGGCTGTCTGCTTGTCGGTAAGTTCTATCTTATCCCAGAAACCAAAGTTCTCCCTGAGTTCCTGCTCTACCTCCTCCCAGGTCAGGATATCGCCGATTTCACGGCCCATTTTCTCCAGATGGGCGGTGAAAGCGTCCTTACTCATCTTCTGGTACTGGAGCACCTTGAGGTTGGTGCGGTAATCACCTGCGGTGAGTCCCAGACCACCTGTCTCATGGTCGGCAGTGATAACGATCAGGGTCTCTTTCTTATGCTTGAGGTAGAACTCATAAGCCACCTTGATGGCCTCGTCAAAGTCAAGCATCTCCTGTATATATGCACCGGGATCATTGGCGTGGCAGGCGTTGTCAATACGTCCACCCTCCATCATCATGAAGAAATCCTTCTTGGGGTCTTTCATCATATAGTCGATGGCAGCCTCAGTAACCTGGGCAAGGCTCAGATCACCCTCCTTACGGTCTATAGCATATGCCAGCGCGTTGTCACTCTTGGCCTCCTTGTCAAAAAGGATGATTTTATCGGTCGATGCAGCCTTCTCCTTGTACTCGTCATAACCGCGTACTACGGTGTAACCGGCCTTCTCAGCCTGTGCGTAGTTGCCCTCGTCACTGCCGTCACGGGAGTTGGGGGCACGGAACTGCGAACCTCCAAAGAACTCAAAACCGGACTCGGCAAGCTGGGCTCCTATCTGATGATACTGGTTACGGTGGGGACGGTGTCCGTAGAAACTGCCGGGGGTGGCATGGTCAACAGAGCATGATGTGCCGATAGCCACACGCACACCCTTCTTATGCGCCATTTCAGCGATGGTTTGAACCGGAGTCTCCTTATCGGGAAGCATGCCGAGCACGTTGTTATCGGTCTTCTGGCCCGATGCAAGGGCTGTACCGGCAGCTGCGCTGTCAGTCACGTCGCTGTTGGCCGAGTGGGTAACCACCAGACCGGCATAGGGGAACTGGGTAAAGCAGAGAGGCTTGAAACCGTACTTGCCCTCAATATCCTGAAGGTAGTACTGAACGCCCATGACCTGGTTGGTGCCCATGCCGTCACCGATAAAATAGAACACATACTTGGGTCCTTTCTTGGCCGATGCCGCTACGACCAGAAGCAGCATGGTCAGGAACAGTGTAATTTTCTTTCTCATAGGTTAGCTCTTATTTGATGATTTCCATTGTAATGATCGATATATCCTTGCGGGGACGGTCATTCATGTCGGTGCCTGCAGCCTCGATCTTACCTACCACCTTCATACCGTCAACAACCTCACCGAATACGGTGTACTGGTTGTCAAGGAAGGGATCACCACCCTCATGGACATAAGCATCGAACTGCTCGTCTGAGAATGTGAAGTGTCCCTGCTCCTTGAGGATCTCGTTCATCTTGACGATGAGTTCATCCTGGAGTTTCATAAGACCGTCATTGTCATTTGCCATCTGAAGGCTCATGATTGAATCCATGTTCTCGTGGCAGAGACGCTGGAATATGTTCTGACCCTGCTGGCTGTCAAGCTGCTCCTGGAGAGCTCTCAGGTCATTCTTGGTGTATCTCTTACCGGTCACGATGTAGAACTGTGAACCTGATGACTCACGCATGGGGTTTGCCTGGTCCGGCAGACGTGCTGCACTCAAAGCTCCGCGCTTGTGGAAGTACTTGGGATATACGAACTCTGCGGGGATGCTGTATCCGGGGCCGCCTGAGCCCAGAGTATCGCCCTTGGCAGCATTCTTGGAGTTGGGATCGCCGGCCTGTACCATGAAATCACGGATTACACGGTGAAACAGAATGCCGTCATAGAAATGTTCCTCGACCAGTTTGATAAAGTTATCCCTGTGTTTGGGAGTCTCATTGTAGAGTTTGATAGTGATGTCTCCGGCTGTTGTCTTGATAAGGACCTTGGTCTCATCAGCGGACTGAGCCTTGGCGTTCTGTGAAGATCCTGCTCCACATGAGTTGATTGTTGCTGCCATCAGAAAAAGTGCTATAAGTTTGTATTTCATTTTGGTTCTTTTCTTTCCCGCAAAGGTAACCTATTTTTGTCACAAATGCCTTATCTTTGCGTTAAACCAGTTACGCGGTACAGCCACGTCATTTCAACCCGTAAAGAGAACATGCCACTATTCCCGGTAGGAACAGAAATCCCTGATTACTACGCCAAACCGCAATGGTTCATAGGCAGGACAAAGTATTGTCATGAGCACAAGGCTGCCGGCATGCTCGATCAGATAGGTGTGGAATATTTCCTGGCTGAACAGACCGTGAAACGCAAACTGAGCGACCGTATCAAAAAGGCACAGGTCCTGCTCCTGCCCCGCTATATTTTCATCCGATGCATGAACAGCCAGAGGGTGGAGATTCTTGAACGATGCCCGAGCATAACCCACTTCATGGCGGATCATGAGACCCATCTGGCAGCAGTCATACGCCCCGACCAGCTGGAGAAATTCCGTCTTATGATTGACTACGAGGACCAGACCGTAACCATAGACGGCTCACGATTCGAGCCGGGTGACCATGTAAGGGTCAAGTGCGGACCGCTCATGGGTCATGAATGTGACCTGGTAGAGATACAGAACAGGAAATGTATTGTGGCAAGTCTGGGAATCCTTGGTTCCGCCAGGATAGAGTTGCCGCTCTCATATATCGAATCAGTATAACGTAAAAAGGAGAATCATATGAAGATTGCAGTAGCAGGAACAGGTTATGTGGGACTCTCTCTGGCCACTCTTCTGGCCCAGAAGAACCATGTTACGGCTGTAGATGTCGTAAAAGAGAAGGTTGACCTCATAAACAGCCGCAAGTCACCCATACAGGATGATTACATAGAACAGTACCTGGCTGAAAAGGAGCTGGACCTGACCGCTACTCTTGACGGTGAAAAGGCCTATTCCGACGCCGATTTCGTTGTAATAGCCGCCCCCACCAACTATGACAGCAAGAAGAACTTCTTTGACACCAGTCATGTGGAGGAGGTCATAGACCTGGTCCTCAAGGTCAATCCCGATGCCATCATGGTAATCAAGTCAACCATACCGGTAGGCTACACCGAGAGCGTACGTGAAAAGTTCTCATACCGCGAGCGTATGGCCGACGGCACCATGAAGGTGGTGGTCCCCAACATAATATTCGCTCCCGAGTTCCTGCGCGAGAGCAAGGCCCTCTATGACAACCTCTATCCCTCCAGAATCATCGTTGGATTCGACAAAAAGGTAAAACGTCTGGAGGAGGCCGCCCATACATTCGCACGCCTGCTCCAGGAGGGAGCCCTCAAGGAGGACATAGATACTCTCTTTATGGGTACGACCGAGGCCGAGGCCGTAAAGCTGTTCGCCAACACCTACCTGGCACTGCGCGTAAGTTTCTTCAACGAGCTTGACACATACGCCGAGATGAAGGGGCTCGATACCCGCGCCATCATAGACGGCGTAGGTCTGGATCCCCGTATAGGAAACCACTACAACAACCCTTCATTCGGTTACGGAGGCTACTGCCTGCCCAAGGACACAAAACAGCTCCTGGCCAACTACAATGACGTTCCCGAGAACCTTATACAGGCTATTGTGGACAGCAACCGCACACGTAAGGATTTCATAGCTGACCGCGTGCTTGAGAAAGCCGGTTACTACACCGCCAACAGCACCTGGAACGAGGCATCGGAAAAGGTCATAACGGTAGGCGTATACCGTCTGACCATGAAATCCAACTCCGACAATTTCCGTCAGAGTTCCATTCAGGGTGTGATGAAACGCGTAAAGGCAAAGGGTGCCAAGGTAATCATCTATGAGCCCACGCTCAAGGACGGTGATACATTCTTTGGCAGCGAGGTGGTAAATGACCTCAAGGAGTTCAAGAGCCGCTGTAACGCCATCATAGCCAACCGCTATGACTCATGTCTGGATGATGTCCAGGATAAGGTCTACACACGTGACCTGTTCCGCCGCGACTAATACAGACGGAAATTCACAGGGATAGTCATCCTTACCCTGCAGGTATCTCCGTTCAACATTCCGGGATTCCAACCGGACATACCCGATACCACCCTGAGAGCCTCCTCGTCAAGTAACGGGTGGACCTTCTTTAGCACTTTGGGATCAGTCAGGGAACCATCCTTCTCAACGACGAAAGATACCAGTACCCTACCTTGGATACTGTCCTTAACGGCCCATTCCGGGTATACCATCTCTTTGGCCAGATAGGCCTGCATGGCAACCGGACCTCCGGGATACTCGGGCATCAGGTCTGCCGTATAGACTACACCGTTCTCCAGATCCTCCTCAGCCACCACGAATTCATCGATGAATGCGGGCTCATAGGTGGTAAGGATATAGGTGGTCATGAACAGGGTTATGATGATTGCGGCTGCTGCGGGAATTCCCACGGCAAGGCTAAGATAGGAACGGCGGCGTTTGGCGGCATGCTCACGGGCTGCCTTACGCTTAAGGAATAGGTTACGGTCAGTCGCCGGGAGTTTCATCTCGAAATCCTCCAGACGTTCCTTGAATATGTCATCAAAATCCTTCATTTTCCGCTCCTTTTGAGATAATCGTTAACTGATTTCCTGAGTTGGGTCCTGGCTTTGGCCAGAATACCTGCCGACCCCTTCTCGGTAATGTTCATAGCGGCGGCAATCTCCTTGTGAGAGAATCCGTCAATACAATACATGTTGAATACGGCACGTCTTACAGATGGCAGCCGGGCTATCATATCCATCATAGCCGATGCCGGTATAAGACTGACCGCATCATCATCTTCATCTGAGGCTGTCATGTCCGGTTCCACCGTGGAATCGAGCGGAACCATACGCAGGCGGCTGAGTTCGCGCAGGCGGTCTATCGCCACATTTACCGTGAGTCGGCGCAGCCAGGCGTAGAGCGACCCTTCACCTGTGTAACTGAATGAACGGAAACTGTCCATGGCCTTGATCATGGCGTCATGCATGAGATCCTGAGCCTCCTCCCTCTCACCCACGTATCGGAAGCAAAGCGCATAGAGCCTGGCCGCATATCGTGCGTACAGTTCGCCTTGCGCCTCACGGTCCAAAGCAGCACAGCCGTCGGCCAGTTCTCGTTCTGAAAAAGCAGAGGTTTTCATCAGCCTTCAGGGCATTACAGTTACTGAACGGCAAGATACTTCAAATACGTCCATTGAGCAACTATTTCGGCCCAAAAAACAGAATGGGGTGACCGGACCAGCCGATCACCCCATTCTTACTATCAAGTATAATCAATTTTCTCTTGTGGGGAGATCCATGTCGAGGAAATTACCGCGTGATGCCTGGAGGCGTTCATACTCCTCCTTGTCACCAACGATGATCTTCTCGAACTCCCTAAGACCGGTACCGGCAGGAATCAGGTGACCGCAGATAACGTTCTCCTTCATACCCAGCAGACTATCGCTCTTACCGTTGATAGCGGCCTCGTTAAGAACCTTGGTTGTCTCCTGGAAGGATGCGGCAGACATGAAGCTCTGAGTAGCCAGAGCGGCACGTGTGATACCCTGCAGGATCTGAGTTGATGTGGCAGGTCTGGCCTCCTGAGCCTGAACAAGCTTGAGGTCCTTACGCTTGAGCTGTGAATTCTCGTCACGGAGCTTACGTGCGGTTACCATCTGACCGGCGAACAGGTTCTCGCTGTCACCCGGATCGGTAACGACATACTTACCCCAGATACGATCGTTCTCCTCCATGAACTCCAGCTTGTCTACGACCTGCTGTGCCAGGAAGCGGGTATCGCCCGGCTCATCGATCTCAACCTTACGCATCATCTGACGAACGATGATCTCAAAGTGCTTATCGTTGATCTTTACACCCTGCAGACGATATACATCCTGTACCTCGTTCACGATATACTCCTGAACAGCGGTGGGACCCTTGATGGCAAGGATATCGCTCGGTGTGATGGCACCGTCAGACAGCGGTGTTCCGGCGCGTACGTAGTCACCCTCCTGTACCAGAATCTGCTTGGAGAGAGCAACCAGATACTTACGCTCATCATCAGTACGTGATACAACTGAGATCTCACGGTTACCACGCTTGATCTTACCCATGTGAACGGTACCGTCAATTTCAGATACCACAGCGGGGTTAGACGGGTTACGTGCCTCGAACAGCTCGGTAACACGGGGCAGACCACCGGTGATATCACCAGCCTTACCCTGTACACGAGGAATCTTGACGAGGATGTCACCTGCAGCGAGTTCCTGACCATCCTTGATAACCACGTGACCACCTACAGGCAGGTTGTAAGAACGGAGCACCTCGCCCTTGGGACCGATGATATCGGCCGAAGGTATCTTGGTACGGTCCTTGGTCTCAATGATGATGATCTCCTCAAGACCTGTGGCCTCATCGGACTCGATCTTATATGTTACGTTAGCGATGACGTCAGTCAGCTTGACCTTACCGGCAACCTCAGTGATGATGAGGGCGTTGAAAGGATCCCATGTAGCGATCAGGTCACCCTTCTTTACAGTGGCGCCGCTCTTGACAAAGAGTTTAGAACCGTAAGGCAGGTTGTGGTTGGAGAGTGCGATGCCTGTGTTCTCGTCAACAAACTTGACCTCACCCAGACGGCCTACTACAACCTGAACCTTGTTACCGTCATCACCGGTTGCATCAACGGTACGAACCTCCTCGAGCTCAATGCGGCAGTCGTACTTGGCTGTCAGGCTTGAGTTGGCTGCGATGTTCGATGCAGTACCACCGGCGTGGAATGTACGAAGTGTCAGCTGTGTACCAGGCTCACCGATTGACTGAGCTGCGATAACGCCCACGGCCTCACCCTTCTCAACCAGACGGCCTGTAGCCAGGTTACGTCCGTAGCACTTGGCGCAGACGCCACGCTTGCTTTCGCAGGTGAGCACTGAACGGATCTCAACGCTCTCAATAGGTGACTCGTCAATCTTCTTGGCAATCTCCTCGGTAATCATCTCACCGTCGGCAACCAGAAGCTCACCGGTAGTGGGATGTATGACATCATGAACCGATACACGGCCCAGGATACGTTCGTAAAGTGAAGCAACGACCTCTTCATTCTCCTTAAGGGCGGTGCAAACCAGACCACGCAGAGTACCGCAGTCCTCCTCGGTGATGATCACGTCATGTGATACGTCAACCAGACGACGGGTCAGATAACCGGCATCGGCTGTCTTAAGAGCGGTATCGGCAAGACCCTTACGGGCACCGTGTGTTGAGATGAAGTACTCGAGCACTGACAGACCCTCCTTAAAGTTCGAAAGAATCGGGTTCTCAATGATCTGTGCACCCTCGGCACCGGCTTTCTGAGGCTTGGCCATCAGACCACGCATACCGGAGAGCTGACGGATCTGCTCCTTAGAACCACGGGCACCTGAGTCAAGCATCATGTATACTGAGTTGAAGCCTTGGTCATCGGAAGAGATGGTTTTCATCAGAACCTTTGACAGGTCCTCGTTAACGTGTGTCCAAACATCGATAACCTTGTTGTAACGCTCGTTATCGGTGATAAGACCCATGTTATACTCTGCCATGATACCCTCAACCTCTTCATTACCCTTGGCAACAAGCTCCTGCTTCTCCTTAGGAATGATGATATCGTTCAGGTTGAATGACAGACCGCCCTGGAAGGCCATCTTGTAACCCAGATTCTTGATTCCGTCAAGGAATTCGCAAGCACGGGCAACACCGACCTTCTTGATAACCTCGGAGATGAGGTCACGCAGTGTCTTCTTAGATATGATATAGTTGATGAAACCAACTTCATCAGGTACGAGTTCGTTTACAATCACACGACCTACTGAGGTCTCTACCAGGTGAGTGATAGGTGAACCCTGCTCGTCAACGTCATTTACGACAACCTTGACAACAGCGTGGATATCGACCTTACCCTCATTGTAGGCAATCAGAGCCTCCTCAGGTCCGTAGAATGTCAGACCCTCACCCTTAACCTTCTCGATATAGTTGCCGTCGGCATCCTTAACGGAACGACGGAGCTTGGTGATGTAGTACAGACCAAGTACCATATCCTGTGCAGGCACTGTGATAGGTGCACCGTTGGCAGGGTTCAGGATATTATGTGACTGAAGCATGAGCATCTGAGCCTCAAGGACGGCCTCATTGCTGAGGGGGAGGTGTACAGCCATCTGGTCACCATCGAAGTCGGCGTTGAAAGCGGTACAAGCCAGCGGGTGCAGCTGAATAGCCTTACCCTCGATCATCTTGGGCTGGAATGCCTGGATACCCAGACGGTGCAGTGTAGGAGCACGGTTCAGCAGAACGGGGTGACCCTTCATTACATATTCCAGGATATCCCATACTATAGGATCCTTACGGTCAACAATCTTCTTTGCAGACTTGACGGTCTTTACGATACCGCGCTCAATCAGCTTACGGATGATGAACGGCTTGTAAAGCTCGGCAGCCATCAGTTTAGGAATACCGCACTCACCCATCTTGAGCTCAGGACCTACAACGATAACTGAACGTGCTGAGTAGTCAACACGCTTACCCAGAAGGTTCTGACGGAAACGACCCTGCTTACCCTTGAGTGAGTCAGAGAGTGACTTGAGAGGACGGTTGGCCTCGCTCTTTACGGCGCTGGCCTTGCGGCTGTTATCGAACAGGCTGTCAACGGCCTCCTGCAGCATACGCTTCTCGTTACGCAGGATCACCTCAGGAGCCTTGATCTCTATAAGTCTCTTAAGACGGTTGTTACGGATAATTACCCTACGGTAGAGCTCGTTCAGGTCAGATGTGGCAAAACGTCCACCATCCAGAGGTACGAGAGGACGCAGCTCAGGAGGAGTAACCGGAACCACCTTGAGGATCATCCATTCAGGACGGTTGATCTCACGTGATGAGCGGAATGACTCAACGATCTGAAGGCGCTTGAGGGCCTCAGTCTTACGCTGCATGGTTGTCTTCTCGTCGTTGGCCTTCTCACGGAGCTGATATGAGAGCTTGTCCAGATCCAGCTTGCAGAGCAGGTCATAGATAGCCTCAGCACCCATCTTGGCAACGAACTTCTGGGGATCATCATCATCGAGCATCTGGTTCTCCTTGGGCAGCTTGTCCAGGATATCCAGATATTCATCCTCGGTCAGGAGAATGGGCTCATCGATCTTACGTGAGTCAGCCATGGGATCTTCCCAGGCACCCTTGTTGATAACGATGTAACGCTCGTAGTAGATGATTGAGTCAAGCATCTTGGTAGGGATACCAAGCAGATAACCGATCTTGTTGGGCAGTGAACGGAAATACCAGATATGAGCTACGGGAACGACGAGCTGGATATGGCCCATACGCTCACGACGTACCTTCTTCTCTGTTACCTCAACGCCGCAACGCTCGCACACGATACCTTTGTAACGGATTCTCTTGTACTTTCCGCAGTGGCACTCGTAATCCTTTACAGGACCGAATATGCGCTCGCAGAACAGACCGTCACGCTCGGGCTTGTATGTACGGTAGTTAATGGTCTCAGGCTTGAGGACCTCACCGCTGGAGTTAGTCAGTATCTCCTCAGGTGAAGCAAGACTGATGGTTATCTTTGAGAAATTATTCTTGATCTTTGTATCTTTTTTGAAAGGCATAGCTTCTTAATTTAATGGTAATTACTCAAGATTGATGCTAAGACCCAGACCACGCAACTCATGCAACAGCACGTTGAGTGATTCGGGGATGCCGGGAGTTGGCATCGGATCACCTTTCACAATAGCCTCATATGCCTTAGAACGGCCGGTAACGTCATCAGACTTGATAGTCAGGATCTCCTGGAGCACGTGTGATGCACCGAATGCCTCAAGAGCCCAAACCTCCATCTCACCGAAACGCTGACCACCGAACTGGGCCTTACCGCCGAGCGGCTGCTGAGTAATAAGAGAGTACGGACCGATTGAACGGGCGTGCATCTTGTCCTCAACCATGTGACCCAGCTTAAGCATGTAGGTAACACCTACTGTAGCGCACTGGTCAAACGGCTCGCCTGTACCACCGTCGTAAAGCTGTGTCTTACCGTAACGCGGCAGACCGGCCTTATCGGTCCAGACGTTCAGGTCATCGATGGTAGCACCGTCAAAGATCGGGGTTGCGAACTTGACACCCAGCTCACGGCCGGCGTGACCAAGAACGGTCTCGAATATCTGACCGATGTTCATACGTGAAGGCACACCCAGCGGGTTCAGAACGATATCGACGGGAGTACCATCGGCCAGGAACGGCATATCCTCCTGCTTAACCACGCGTGATACGATACCCTTGTTACCGTGACGTCCGGCCATCTTATCACCTACGCCGATCTTACGCTTCTTGGCAACGTAAACCTTAGCCATCTGGATGATACCTGAAGGCAGCTCGTCACCGATTGTAAGAGCGAACTTCTTGCGCTTGTTCTCGGCATCATACTCCTTGTACTTGCGCAGGTAGTTTACGATCAGCTTTGATATAAGCTCATTTGCGTGCTCATCGGCTGTCCAGCCGTCAGACTGAACTGATGAGAAATCAATTGATTCAAGAATCTGCTTGCTGAAACGCTGACCCTTGGCCACAACCTCGGTACCCAGCAGGTCGAATATGCCCTGAGAGGTCTTGTTGGTGGTCAGTGTCATGAGCTTCTTGATAAGGATGCCCTTAAGCTCGTTAACCTTATCCTCGAACTCAACGTCGATCATCGGCAGACGGGCCTTATCGGCCTGACGTGAGCTGCGGGTCTTGATTGCACGGGCAAACAGCTTCTTGTCTATAACAACACCCTTAAGTGAGGGAGAAGCCTTGAGTGAAGCATCCTTCACATCACCGGCCTTGTCACCGAAGATGGCGCGAAGCAGCTTCTCTTCAGGTGAAGGATCGGACTCACCCTTAGGAGTGATCTTACCGATCAGGATATCACCCGGCTGGATGTAAGCACCGATACGTACTATACCGTTCTCATCCAGATCCTTGGTGGCGTCATCGCTCACGTTAGGAATATCGTTTGTGAGTTCCTCCATGCCGCGCTTTGTCTCGCGAACCTCAAGGATGAACTCCTCTACATGTACAGATGTAAGTATGTCCTCACGTACCACACGCTCGTTAAGCACGATAGCATCCTCGTAGTTGTAACCCTTCCAAGGCATGTATGCAACAAGCAGGTTCTTACCGAGAGCAAGCTCACCGTTCTGGGTTGAGTAACCCTCAGTGAGGATGTCACCGGCCTTGACACGCTGACCAACCTCGCAGATAGGACGGAGGTCGATAGTCATGTTCTGGTTGGTACGACGGAACTTAGGCAGCTTGTACTCCTTCTCTGCGGGCTCAAAGCTTACGAACTCCTCGTCCTCAGTGCGATCGTACAGGATGCGGATATAAGCGGCGTCAACATAAGTAACGACACCGTCACCCTCAGCTGTGATCTGGGTACGTGAATCCTCAGCGAGCTGCTTCTCGATACCGGTACCTACGATAGGAGCCTCGGTACGCATAAGAGGTACAGCCTGGCGCATCATGTTAGATCCCATCAGCGCACGGTTGGCGTCATCGTGCTCAAGGAACGGAATCAGGGCAGCTGCGATAGATGCAATCTGCTGGGGCGATACGTCCATCAGCTCAACCTCTTCGGGCGGAACTACAGGGAAGTCAGCGTCACGGCGAGCCTTTACGCGTGTACGTATAAACTTACCGTTCTCGTCATACGGAGCGTTACCCTGACCGATGATTACACCCTCCTCTTCCTCAGCGGTAAGATACTTGACCTCGTCATTGTTAAGGTTGACGTGGCAGTCCTTAACCTTACGGTAAGGAGTCTCTATGAAGCCAAGGTCATTGATCTTGGCGTAGATGCACAGAGATGATATAAGACCGATGTTAGGTCCTTCAGGAGTCTCGATAGGACAGAGACGACCGTAGTGTGTATAGTGTACGTCACGAACCTCGAATCCGGCACGCTCACGAGACAGACCGCCAGGTCCGAGGGCGGACATACGGCGCTTGTGAGTGATCTCGGCCAGAGGATTGGTCTGGTCCATGAACTGTGACAGTGCGTTTGTACCGAAGAATGAGTTGATCACAGCCGATACTGTCTTGGCGTTGATAAGGTCAGTAGGAGTGAACACCTCGTTGTCACGTACGTTCATACGCTCACGGATGGTGCGAGCCATACGTGCCAGACCGATGGCGAACTGGTTGGAGAGCTGCTCACCAACAGTACGTACACGACGGTTTGACAGGTGATCGATATCATCGACCACAGCGTGTGAGTTGACAAGTTCTATAAGGTACTTGATAATCTCTATAATATCCTCCTTGGTCAGGACGCCTATGCTCATATCGGTTGAAAGACCGAGCTTGCGGTTAACGCGGTAACGTCCTACCTCACCCAGGTCATAGCGCTTCTCTGAGAAGAAGAGGTTGTTGATTACCTCGCGGGCACTTGAGTCATCAGCAGGATCGGCGTTACGCAGCTGGCGGTAGATATAGAGGACAGCCTCCTTCTCCGAGTTGCAAGGATCCTTCTGCAGGGTGTTGAATATGATTGAGTAGTCAGACTGACCGTCAGACTCCTTGTGGAGCAGGATTGTCTCCAGACCTGACTCGAGAATGTCGTTGATATTCTCCTCGTTCAGTTCGGCCTCACGGTCTACAACGACCTCGTGACGGTCGATTGATACAACCTCACCGGTATCTGAATCTACAAAGTCCTCAATACGGGTTCTCAGGACACGTGCGGCAAGCTTGCGTCCGATGCACTTCTTAAGATTGGTCTTGTTGACCTTTACCTCCTCGGCCAGGTCAAATATATCAACGATGTCCTTATCGGTCTCAAATCCGATAGCACGGAGCAGTGTTGTTACGGGAAGCTTCTTCTTACGGTCGATGTAAGCGTACATGACATTGTTGATGTCTGTAGCGAACTCGATCCAAGAACCCTTGAAGGGGATGATACGGGCTGAGTAGAGCTGTGTTCCGTTAGAGTGTACGCTCTGTCCGAAGAACACGCCGGGAGAACGGTGCAGCTGTGATACCACTACACGCTCAGCTCCGTTGATGACGAAGGTACCCTGTGCTGTCATGTACGGTATGGGGCCAAGGAATACATCCTGTATCACAGTATCAAAATCCTCATGATCGGGATCGGTGCAATACAGTTTCAGTTTGGCCTTCAACGGTACGCTATAGGTCAGACCATGCTCCAGACACTCTTCAATGGTGTAGCGGGGCGGGTCAATATAATAGTCCAGAAACTCCAGGACAAAGTTGTTCCTGGTGTCTGCTATCGGGAAGTTTTCTGAGAATACCTTGTAAAGTCCTTCGTTCTTGCGTTTCTCAGGTGGTGTGTCCAACTGGAGGAAATCCTTGAATGACTTCAGCTGTATTTCAAGGAAATCAGGACACGGCATCGGGTTCCTGACGGAAGCGAAATTTATTCTCTGATTATCAGTGTTTGAAGACATATAGGGGAGGTTATTAGGGAACTTGTTTTTAAAACGCACAAAAAGGTTAAGCACCCTAGACAGTCCCAAATGGACTGCCGTCGGGGTTACTTAACCGTTTCACCTGCAGCAAGGCAGGTCTGTGAAGTTACTTAAGTTCTACTTCAGCGCCAGCCTCTTCCAGAGTCTTCTTCATTGACTCGGCTTCGTTCTTGGCGAGACCTTCCTTAACTACTGAAGGAGCAGCGTCAACAAGATCCTTAGCCTCCTTCAGACCGAGACCGCAAGCCTCCTTAACTGCCTTAACGACAGCAAGCTTGTTTGCGCCAAAGGCCTTCAGTACTACGTCGAATGAAGACTTCTCCTCTGCAGCCTCAGCGCCAGCAGCGGCAGGACCAGCAGCGGCTACAGCTACAGCTGCGGCAGCGGGTTCAATTCCATATTCATCCTTCAGGATGTTTGCGAGTTCGTTGACCTCCTTAACGGTAAGGTTAACCAGTTCTTCTGCTAATGCTTTCAAATCAGCCATTGTTGTATAATTTTAATAGGTTTGTTACTTTGTTTTGAATAATTAGTTCTCTCTTTCTCCAAGAGTCTTGAGGACTCCGTGGATGGTGCTTGCACCAGACTGCAGAGCAGAAATAACGTTCTTGGCCGGTGACTGCAGCAGTGCAATAACGTCGGCGATGAGTTCCTTCTTGCTCTTGATGTTGACCAGTGCCTCCAGCTGGTTTGCTCCAATATAGAAGCTCTCCTCTGCGTAAGCAGCCTTGAGGCCCGGGATACCGGTTTTCTTGTCAGTAACGTCCTTCAGCAGTTTGGCAGGAGCGTTGGCAACGTTAGCGAGCATCAGAGCTGTAGTACCCTTGAGAGAGTCGTACAGCGGTGAAAAATCTACGTCCAGCTGATCCAGTGCCTTCTGAAGGAGAGTGTTCTTGACAACGACCATCTTAACCTCACTCTTGAAGCACTTTCTGCGCAGGTCGCTTGTAGCGGTTGAATCGAGACCGGTTACATCAACCAGGTAGAAAGATGAGTAGTTCTGAATTGTCTGCTTCAGAGACTCTATAACAAGTGCTTTATCCTCTTTCTTCATGATCGTCAGTTATTATTCGTCAAATGACTTGGTATCAATCTTGATACCCTTGCTCATAGTACTTGAAAGATAAAGGCTCTTGATATAAGTACCCTTTGCTGCAGAAGGTTTCAGTTTGATGATAGTATCAATGAACTCCTTTGCGTTCTCTCTGATAGCATCGGCAGAGAAAGAAACCTTGCCGATTGAAGTGTGGACGATACCGCTCTTGTCAACCTTGAAGTCAATCTTACCTTGCTTGACTTCCTTGACAGCCTTGGCAACATCCATTGTTACTGTACCGCTCTTGGGGTTAGGCATGAGTCCACGGGGACCCAGTACGCGACCAAGGGGACCGAGCTTACCCATCAGGGCAGGCTGAGTGATGATGACGTCAATGTCAGTCCAACCACCCTTGATCTTCTCGATATACTCTTCAAAACCTACGTAGTCAGCACCTGCCTCCTTAGCAGCTGCCTCCTGGTCGGGGGTGCACAGAGCAAGAACTCTGGTTACCTTACCGGTACCGTTAGGAAGAGATACGACGCCACGGACCATCTGGTTAGCCTTACGGGGATCAACACCGAGACGAACATCGATATCGATAGATGCGTCAAACTTGGTGGTGGTGATATCCTTGACCAACTGAGATGCCTCCTTGAGGGAATATGCCTTGCCGGCTTCTATCTTAGAAGCGACACTCTTCTGGTTTTTAGTCAGTTTACCCATTTGTTAAAACTTTTTTTAAGTGAGAGCCAGGATTTAGTCCTTGACTGTGATACCCATGCTTCTTGCGGTTCCTGCTACCATTGAGATAGCTGATTCCAGTGTGAAGCAGTTCAGGTCGGGCATCTTGTCCTGTGCAATCGCTTCAACCTGAGCCTTTGTTACAGAAGCAACCTTCTTACGGTTAGGTTCGGGTGAACCGCCCTTAGCGCGTGAAGCCTCAAGCAACTGTATGGCTACAGGAGGAGTCTTGATGACAAAGTCGAATGATTTATCACTGTAGTAAGTGATGATCACCGGCAGAGTCTTACCTGATTTGTCCTGGGTTCTGGCGTTGAACTGCTTGCAAAACTCCATTATGTTCAAGCCCTTTGAACCGAGAGCCGGTCCTACGGGAGGTGATGGGTTTGCTGCGCCTCCTTTAATCTGTAATTTGATTAATCCAGCAACTTCTTTTGCCATTTTCCAAAAAAATTATATGTGAACACTATACGGAGAAAGTAAGCCGGGTAACAATTGGCTTACATCTTCTCCACTTGCATAAAACCAAGATCTATAGGGGTCTTGCGACCAAAGATCTTGACCATGACCTTGAGCTTCTTCTTTGCGTCGTCAACCTCTTCAATGACACCATTGAAGCCTGAGAACGGTCCGAAGGTTACCTTTACGGTTTCGCCTACCGTAAACGGTACAAGAACTTCCTCTTGCGTCTCTTCGAGTTCATTCGCTGAACCCAGTATCCTACTCACTTCTGAGGGACGGAGAGGCGTGGGATTATCCATGCCACCCAGGAAACCCAAAACGTTGGGGCAGCTTCTGAGGCGCTGTTTGATCTCACCTACAAGGGCAGCCTCTACGAGGACATAACCCGGAAGATAGCTACGCTCCTTAACGACACGTTTGCCGTTCTGGACCTTTACAACCTTCTCTGTAGGGATAAGCACCTGAGTAATGAAATCCTCAAGACCGTTATTACGGGCATCGGCCTCAAGATATTCCTTTACCTTGAGCTCCTTGCCGCTAATAGCCTTAAGGACATACCATTTCTTCTCCAATTCTGCCATTTCTCAACGATTAAGGGTAGATAATATTTTCCATTATCACCTGGAAGCATTTATCCATGAGGTATACAACAACTGCAATCATCAGGGAAGCAACTAAAACGATGACTGCGCTGCTGGCCAGTTCTTTGCCAGTGGGCCATGTTGTCTTATGGACAAGCTCGTTGTAAGATTCCTTACAGTTATGAATAAAATTCTTGAACATAGTTCTTTCTTTTCTGGCACGGGTGGAAAGGCTCGAACTCTCGACACTCGGTTTTGGAGACCGATGCTCTACCAACTGAGCTACACCCGTAGGTAATGTCAGTCCCGCGCTCGGGACTGACATTTATTGTACAATCAATTAGTCAACGATTGCAGTGATCTGACCTGAACCAACGGTACGGCCGCCCTCACGGATAGCGAAACGCAGACCTACGTTGATAGCAACAGGATAGATCAGGGTAACGGTGATCTCAACGTTATCACCAGGCATTACCATCTCAGTTCCCTCGGGGAGAGTGATCTCACCGGTGCAGTCCATTGTACGGATGTAGAACTGAGGACGATACTTGTTACGGAATGAGGTGTGACGACCACCCTCCTTCTGAGTCAGTACGTAGATAGAAGCCTTGAAAGTGGTGTGAGGCTTGATCTGACCCGGATGGCAGAGAACCATACCGCGCTTGATCTCAGTCTTCTCAATACCACGGAGCAGCAGACCAACGTTATCACCAGCCTCGCCCTGCTCAAGGAGCTTACGGAACATCTCAACACCGGTAACTGTTGTCTCTTTCTCCTCACCAAGACCAAGGATCTCAACCTTGTCACCTACCTTAACAACACCAGTCTCGATACGACCGGTAGCAACTGTACCACGGCCAGTGATTGAGAATACGTCCTCAACAGGCATCAAGAACGGCTGGTCAACAGCACGAGGAGGCAGAGGAATCCACTCATCAACAGCCTTCATCAGCTCCATTACCTTGTCCTCCCACTCGGGTACACCGTTCAGGGCACCAAGAGCAGAACCACGGATGATAGGAGTATTGTCGCCATCGAACTCATAAGCATCGAGAAGCTCACGCATCTCCATCTCAACGAGGTCGATCATCTCAGCGTCAACATCGGGAGAATCGCACTTGTTCAGGAATACAACCAGACGGGGAACGTTTACCTGACGGGCGAGCAGGATGTGCTCACGAGTCTGAGGCATAGGACCATCAGTTGCAGCAACTACTACGATAGCACCGTCCATCTGAGCAGCACCGGTAACCATGTTCTTTACATAGTCGGCGTGACCCGGGCAGTCAACGTGTGCGTAGTGACGAGCCTCGGTCTCGTACTCAACGTGAGCAGTGTTGATGGTTATACCACGCTCCTTCTCCTCAGGAGCATTATCAATCTGATCGAATGACTTAACCTTATCAGCGTTACCTGATACCTTCTCAGCAAGTACCTTGGTGATAGCTGCAGTCAGAGTTGTCTTACCGTGGTCAACGTGACCGATAGTACCAATGTTTACGTGCGGTTTCGTGCGCACAAATGTCTCTTTTGCCATAGTTTTAAAGCTATTTTATTGATTATAAACTTGATGTCAACTACAAAAAGGCTCCCGCCAGGGCGGTCTCCTCCTATCCTCATTTAAAATTGAGCTGTTACCCGGATTTGAACCGGGGACCTCATCCTTACCAAGGATGCGCTCTACCAGCTGAGCTATAACAGCGACAAATCTTGAGCGGGAAACGGGACTCAAACCCGCGACCCTCAGCTTGGAAGGCTAATGCTCTATCAACTGAGCTATTCCCGCAACTTTATTGTCACGACTGATCTTCATTGACCTGTCTTATATAATAAGGTGGTTTCAGTGAAGAACCGCAGGCTCCGGTTTCCCGGCATCGTCTTGTCCTGCTTTGTGGGTGAAGATGGATTCGAACCACCGAAGTCGAAAGACAGCAGATTTACAGTCTGCCCCATTTGGCCACTCTGGAATTCACCC
>JBGURN010000147.1:0-3286 GCA_045131955.1 Bacteroidaceae bacterium | reverse complement strand
TTATCATTGTGTGTTCACCGAGAACGCCTACAACAAGATCGACGCTGGCTTCAACGGTCTCACCGTTGCTGGCCGTTACTTGTTCCGTCCCATCGCCGATGAGACCCAGACCATGCACGTGGGCGTTAGCGCACGCTTTGCACACCTGGGCGGTGGCGTGGTGACCAACAACGTCCTCAAGAAGACCCTCCACCTCGGTCAGGCTATGGAGACTCTCGTTGACGAAGACGAGCAGTTTGTTAACGCCGACCTCGACTGGGCCAACAACGTGGTTAACCTGGGTGCTGAGGCACTGTATCAGAACAACAAGTTCTTTGCCCGTGGTGAGTTCTTCTTCAAGAGCGTGAGCAAGAAGCGCGACAGCTACTCTCTCTACATCGACGCCCAGAACAACATCGACGGTTGGGGTGACATCGACTGGTGGGAGAACGCCAACAAGCTCAAGACCAACAAGTTCTTTGGCGGTTATGTAGAGGCTGGTTTCCAGATCCTTGGCAACGGCTACAAGTACAACCACCAGGAAGGCATTCTCGGCGGTCTTGACGGCAAGTCACTCGAGGTAGTGGCACGCTACAACTACACCGGCCTGAACAACCTCACCGACGGTGAGTACTACAACGCCGGCCGTGGCCACTACTATGCCAACGGTTACATGGAGGATTGGCCCGGCACCGGTGCTACCAGCGTTGGTGGTGGTGATGTTCACAGCATGACCCTGGGCTTGAACTACAGCTTCAACCGCTATGTGCTCTGCATGTTTGACTACACCTGGCACAAGATTGACAAGCCCTTCCTCCCCTACGACAAGAACCTCCACGTGGCACAGGCCCGTGTACAGTTCACGTTCTAAGGAAATACAAGAATTGATCTCAGACTACCATTCAGCATATACTTTTATTGACATCAATTTTTTCCTATCAAAACAATCCCGCCGCACCCGTGAAGGGCCCGGCGGGATTTTCTTCATCATATTATCCTCTATAGATTCTATTACCTGGGTGGGGTGTTATTCGGGGGAGGTTGAGAGGAGGTAGCTGATCAGGTAGGAGACGTCAGCAATGGTGACTTTGCTGTCGCCGTTCATCTCGGCAGCAGCGGGGTTGTAGTGGTCGGTCTCCACGTCCTCGGTGCCGGCAAGGAGGGCATTGATCAAGGCGGAAACGTCGCTGATGCTCACCACGCCGTCCTTGTTCACATCGCCCAACTGATAAGCCGGTTCAAGCATTCCGATAATGACGTAGTTCTGCTCCAGGCTGAGGGTTATCTCATAATCACCGGTTTTCAGAGCGCGGACATCCGAGAAGTTGTCCCAGGACAAAGTCAGGGGCTTTCCGATAAGCTCATCAGTTAACCTTAATTCCTCATCACCAATATTTTCGGGACCGAAACGGAAAGGCAGGATATAGTTCCAGCCGCCCATATCCCCGTTGTCATCAAGCTCAGTCGAGAAACCGAAGGTCCTGTCTGCTTCAATGTGAACGGTGGCGGTGTACAGCTCGTTCTCAGGATCATACTGCATCTTGGTACCGTCCGAAGGCGACCATGCCTGGTCGTCAATCTCACCCAGGATGTGAACGGTGGGGACAAAGGGTTCCTCATCAAGTGTCATAAACACATCTGGCCTGCACCAGTCACTCAACGTGCCATCACTGCCGATAGCCTGCACCTGCACCTCGTACTCAGTCGCGAGCTCAAGGCCCTCGATGGTGTACTCCGTCTTGTTGAGGTTGTTCACATAGGTCCAATCCTGAGCCCGCATCTTCATGCCCGTAGCATCACCCTTATAAACTTCAAGCACAGCGATGTCGGGCGAGAAGTTGTTATCAGTGGTGGTAATCGTGATTTTCTGACCCGTACTGGCAACAACCGTCCAAGCATAGGTCTCACCGATGCTGAAGTAGTGGTTCACGGCAGCGGTTTGAGGTGTTGACACGGCAAGGTTACCAGAACCATCACTGGTGGTGGCCGTTGTAATCTTCATCGTGAAGACCGCATTGGTATAACCCTCGGGAACGGTGTAGGTAATGTTACCATAGACACCATCATTGTTGTAGTTATTCCTGAAGTAGATAATCGAGTTGAGACCACCGCGCACGTTGGTACCACCCCAGGGCGCAGGCAACACGATTTCGTAATAGCCCGTAGAACTGTACGTGAAGTCGGTTCCAGAAACCGTACTAAGTAGCTCGACCTCAGGCTCCTCAGCATACAGCCTGTAGCGCAGATTCCAAGCGCTATTGTCATCATCGTTCCAAGTGACTAAACACGAATGAGCTCCTGGCTCAACATACATATCGGTGGGAACAGTGGTCGCATTGATGCCCGTCGAAGCAAAAAACGCCACAAAGACACCCGACAAAACATATAAATATTTCTTCATAAGCAATATCGCATTAAAAAGTTAATAACAGTTTTCGGTCTAAAAATGCTAATAGCAATTGCAAAAATACGCCTTTTCGTTCACATTCACAAATATTTATAGATTTTTGACTCAACAGCACAACATGCTGCAGCACATTACCCCGCCCATGATAGCACATAAAACAAAAAAATATTATATCTTTGCCCAAGAATAAAAACTGACTGGCCAATGGAATACGATATTTTTATCAGTTACTCACGAGCGGATACACAGATTGTCGATCAATTTGTGACCAAACTCACTGACGCCGGCTACCGCGTCTGGATAGACCGCGAAGGCATCGATGGCGGGGACCAGTTTCCGGGAAGAATAGTTGAAGCCATTGAGAATTCAACGGTCATACTGTTCTTCTCATCGGCTAACTCCAATGCCTCCAAATGGACTGTTAAGGAGATATTCTATGCTTTCACTGAAGACAAAATCATCATCCCCATTAAGATTGATGAGACTAAGTATAATAAAAAAATCGCCCTGAACCTGATTGACATCAATTTCGTCCTATACAAGCAAAATAACTTCTCATCCGCTTACAACCAACTGCTTAAAACAGTCTCTAAACATATCGGCAACCCGCAGCCGCCCAAAAGGCCAAACAAATCAGACGCAATTTTTTCTTCCAACGAACTATACTCACGCGGCGTATCTCATTACGATAAGCAAGAATACGAGCCAGCCGTTGAATATTTCTGCAAGGCCGCAGAACTAGGACATGCTAACGCTCAAAACCATCTAGGCTACTGCTATGAAAAAGGCCATGGAGTCGCACAAGACTACATGGAAGCTGTCAGATGGTACAAAAAAGCTGCGGAACAAGGATACGCTAACGCGCAAAACCATCTAGGCTACTGCTATGAAAAAGGCCTT
>JBGURN010000146.1:0-4478 GCA_045131955.1 Bacteroidaceae bacterium | reverse complement strand
TAATCGGGAATGTGGAGTGTTTGTTCCAGGAAGTTAACGTCTTCCTCAGTGGGGCAGGTTACTTGCACCCAGCAGCCGGGCTGCCATTCTTCAATGGTACGCAGACCATTCGAAGTGTTCCAGTATGTTCGCATCGTTCTTTTTCCTCCTCTGTTTAGGATGGGGTACATGCACAGAAATCTTTGGCTCCTTCAGGAGCGTGCATGACGATGCAGACTCCGGAGCGCTAAGAATTGTAATTATCCGCGTGATAGTCGTCCATTGTTGTTATAGAATAGCTTTGTTTATTTTTTTGTTGGGCTACCCGGACTCGAACCAGGAAAGGCAGGACCAGAATCTGCAGTGTTACCATTACACCATAGCCCAGTACATTGCTCAAAAGCGGTGCAAAGATACAGCTTTTTTGTATAACCGCAATATTTTGGCACAATTTTTGTGATTGTTTGATATGAAAATTTCTAATGGAATCTTACACATTCCAAAATTGGGACGTTAAACAAAACGCCGTATGAGTTTTTCATTATTTTTGCAGATTAAGAACCAAAAACATCCAAATGGCTAAAAAGAAAAAGAGAGAGAGCATAATAGAGAGCATTATTGAAGGTATTCAGGACCGCAAGGGAGAGGGTATCACCGTAGTCGATCTGTCAGGCATTGAGGATACCGTATGCCGATATTTCGTCATCTGCGAGGGAGGTACGCCTAACCAGACACTCGCAATTGAAGACTCTATCCGTGAAAACGTGAGAATCAAGGAAGGACGCAAACCCGATTTCGTGGAAGGAACCCGTTACGCCCATTGGATAGCCATGGATTACGGTGACGTAATGGTACACATATTCATACCTGAACTCAGAAAATTCTATGACCTGGAACACCTTTGGGCCGATGCCGTCACCGAGGATATTCCCGACATGGCATGACACCCTGACATACAACAACTGACAACACATTAATCATTTATGGCAGACAACAAAGACAACCGACCCAAGATAGGAGCCAAGATTACATCCTGGCTCTACATAATATTGTTCATCGGTCTCGGCTACCTGCTTTTCAAGGATGACGGCACCGATCTTACCGGCACGGCTACATATACCGAGTTCAAGGAGTATATGGAGAAAGGCTATGTACAGGACCTTGTCATATTCGGAAACATAAACTCCATGGATATGTACATCAAGGCCGATTCAGCCAAGTACGTATTCGGAGACCGCGCCCAGGTACAGCCTATGGCCAAGCCCATGCTGACCGTAGGTGTAGGCCCTCTTGACAACCTGCAGGAGTTCATTGACCAGATGGAGGCCGACGGCAAGTTCACCGGCAAGGTGGAATACCGCAAACGTTCACATACCTTCACCGACATATTCATAAGCGTATTCCCGTTCGTACTCATCATAGTATTCTGGATAATACTGACCCGCAGGATGAACGGCGGAGCCGGCGGTGGAGCCGGTGTGTTCAACGTAGGCAAGTCCAAGGCCCGCGTATATGAGAAAGGACAGGCTGACCGCGTTACATTCAAGGATGTAGCCGGACAGGCCGAGGCCAAGACCGAGGTGGAGGAGATAGTGGAGTTCCTCAAGAACCCCAAGAAATATACCGACCTGGGAGGTAAGATACCCAAAGGCGCACTGTTGGTAGGTCCTCCGGGAACCGGTAAGACCCTTCTGGCCAAGGCCGTCGCAGGTGAGGCCGATGTCCCCTTCTTCTCACTTTCAGGCTCCGATTTCGTGGAGATGTTCGTGGGTGTGGGTGCATCGAGAGTACGTGACCTGTTCCGTCAGGCCAAGGAGAAGGCTCCCTGCATAATATTCATCGATGAGATCGATGCCGTAGGACGCGCCCGCGGCAAGAATCCCGCCATGGGTGGCAATGACGAGCGTGAGAACACCCTCAACCAGCTGCTCACCGAGATGGACGGATTCGGTTCCAACAGCGGCGTCATCATACTGGCTGCCACCAACCGTGTGGATATCCTTGACAAGGCCCTGCTTCGCGCCGGACGTTTTGACCGCCAGATTCACCTTGACCTGCCCGACCTGAACGAGCGTAAGGCTGTGTTCGGCGTGCACCTCAGGAACATAAAGCTGAGCAAGAATGTCGATGTGGACCTGCTGGCCCGCCAGACACCGGGATTCTCAGGTGCCGATATAGCCAATGTCTGCAATGAGGCCGCCCTGATTGCAGCCCGACACAACAAGAAGGCTGTTGAGAAGGAAGACTTCCTTGCCGCCGTTGACCGTATAGTCGGAGGTCTGGAGAAAAAGACCAAGGTTCTGACAGCCGAGGAGAAACGTACCATCGCCCTCCACGAGGCAGGTCATGCCACCCTGTCGTGGTTCCTGGAGTATGCCAATCCGCTCATTAAGGTCACCATAGTACCGCGCGGCCGTGCTCTCGGCGCAGCCTGGTATCTGCCCGAGGAGCGTCAGATAACCACCAAGGAGCAGATGCTTGACGAGATGTGCGCCACTCTGGGCGGACGTGCCGCCGAGGAGCTGTTCACCGGTCATATATCGACAGGCGCCATGAATGACCTGGAGCGCGTGACCAAGCAGGCTTACGGCATGATAGCCTATGCCGGCATGAGTGACAAGCTGGCCAACCTCTGCTACTACAGCAGCACTGACGAGTATGCCTTCCAGAAGCCCTACTCCGACAATACAGCACAGCTCATTGACGAGGAGGTAAAGGCTCTCATTAAGGAGCAGTACGACCGCGCCAAGAGGATGCTCAAGGAGCATGAGGAGGGTCACCATCAGCTGGCACAGCTTCTCATAGAGCGTGAGGTTATCATGGCCGATGACGTGGAGCGCATATTCGGCAAGCGTCCCTGGACATCACGCAGCGAGGAGTTGCTTGAAGATGAGAACAAGCAGGAGAACGCTCCCGTGAAAGAGAATACAGATAAAGTTGAACCTTAATACAAGCATACAATGAATTTCCTCAAGAGGACCGTCACAGCTATAGTGTTTTCATCCATTATGCTGTTCTGCATGCTCAAGGGAGCAGCATGGTTTATAGGTCTGTTTGCCCTGTGCACCATACTGACCACCATTGAGTATACAGGTCTTGCCAACAAATACAAACAGGCCGATACAAGCCGTCTCTGGGCAACCATTGCGGCATTCACCTTCTATGCAGCCATAGTAGGACTGGCCATCGGACAAGGCGGACCGGCGCTCTTCCTGCCGTTCATATTCACCCTCATCGTAATCATGATAAGGGAACTCTATTTCCGTAAGCCCAGCCCCATCAGCGACTGGACCCACACCATGTTCCCCGTTCTTTACATAGCTCTTCCGTATGCACTCACGTCGATGCTCGCATTCTCGACCACAGGTCCCGATTCAGGATACAGCCCCGTAATCCCCATCACCCTGTTCGTATTCCTGTGGTGCAATGACGTAGGTGCCTACTGCACCGGATGCACCATAGGCAAGCACAAGCTGTTTGAGAGAATATCGCCCAAGAAGACATGGGAGGGCAGCATAGGCGGAGCGGTATTTACCATGCTGGCAGCATACCTGCTCCATAAGTTCCTTCCCGACTGGTACAGTTTCCAGCCCGCATGGGTATGGGTAGGAATGGCCCTCACCGTAGTGCTGTTCGGCACATGGGGTGACCTGATTGAGTCACTCATGAAACGTGAGATGGGAATCAAGGACTCCGGCAAGATCCTGCCCGGACACGGCGGAATGCTGGACCGTTTTGACAGCGCTCTGCTGGCTATCCCGGCTACCGTGGTTTATCTCAGCCTCGTGGGTTTCTACGCAGGTTGAAATAACGGGAATAATAACGAAATCATGTTATTAAAGAACCAGCCATTGAAATGGCTGGCTACCGAGATCATACCCCCATGGGGTATAGAGGTATTATTTGTTATTCAAGAGAGATACAATATCGTCTGCTGCTCGGTCCGGCGCTCCTGCTGGGCCGAGTATGTTTTTCATCTGGGTGTAACCCTCCAGCTGCATGCGGCGCTCCGTGGTATCTGAAAGGAGCGGCATGAGATGTTCGCGAACATTATCCCGGTTCATGTCACCGCCTATGAGTTCGGGAACCACCTCCGAGAACGATACCAGGTTGACCAGGGATACGAACCTGCACTTAATGAACAGGGCCTTGAATACCGATGCCGCCAGGCTGGCGGGAACCTTGTAGCATACCACCTGGGGTACTTTGAACAGGGCTGTCTCAAGGGTTGCGGTACCTGATGTGACAAGCGCCGCATAGGCGGACTCCAGCACCCCGTAGGTATTGCCGTACACCTTCTCCACATCATCCCTCTCACCTATGATGCTGTCATAGAACTCGGGTTCAATACCGGGAGCACATGCCAACACCGGACGTATGCAGTCTATATCCTTAATAGCCTCAAGCATGATGGGCAGGTTACGGCTTATCTCCTGACGGCGGCTGCCGGCAAGCAGAGCTATAACCCTGCGTCCGTCATCCTCAATGGCCGGTTTGCG
>JBGURN010000145.1:0-1648 GCA_045131955.1 Bacteroidaceae bacterium | reverse complement strand
GCTACTTGGATCATGCCGCCGAGCGTGCCGCCTGTCAACGTGGATCCGTTGTTGAGATAAACGGTGTTGGTTCCGCCGATAATGTTTCCTCCCGCGTTGTCCACAGTTGTCTTGGAGATTGTAATCGCTTTGTTGCCGCTACGAATGGTGCCACGATTGCGGAAGAAGAGTTGGTCATCATTCGTACCGGTGATGATCAGTTCACTTTGCTCAGTGGTAATTTCTCCTTGGTTGGTCACATCAGCTTGAATGTAGCCAACCGAATAACCCAACGTGGTCAGTGTCAGGCCTTGCCCGATGTTGAACTTGCTGTCGGCGTCGCCCAGATATCCACTCGTGCCGTCTCCTCCAAGACCGATGGTTCCCGTACCTGTCAGGGTGGTCGCTTCGTCTCCAAAGGAAAGCAGTCTCGCGTTATTGAACACGGAAAGCAAACCGTCTATCTGGATTCCGTTGGTGGTGGATGAACCAGTGACATCAAGCTGGCAATCAGCAGTCACGGTGATGCCATTCAGCGCAGTTCCATATTGTGATTGCACTATGCCCTTCAAAATAGCTCCATCGACGGTTGAGTTAACTAGTGTGATCGTGCCATTTGCTCCATTCAGGATGCCATCTCCCGTGATGGTTGCATTGTTCACGGAGATGCCTTTGCCGCCAGTGAGAATAACACCATGATTTTCAATGATGCAGTCGGTAACGCTCAGATAGGCTTGGGAAGTGGTAATCAACCCATTGTTTTTTACATTGGCGCAGATATAACCGTTACTGTAGCCAAGTGTGGTCAGAGTCAATCCCTCGCCTAATTCGAAGCCCCCAATGGTACCCTTGCCACCCAAAAAACCTGATGTTCCGTTGCCGCTCAGATTCAACGTACCTTCACCACTCAACTTGACGAATATATCTTCGTCTTCGTTCATCAGATGGGCATTGTTCTGGACTGACACCATCCCGTTGATGGTGAAGGTATCCTGCAGGGTTATATCGGCATTCATAGTAAATTTGCCGTCAACGTCAACCATGGTATACTTTAGAGTGGACTGGCCGCTGGAAGTCTGAATCTGCCCTTTTAGAATTGACTCTGTTAGTATGCTGGTATTCAGATAGATAGTCCCCTTCCTACCATTCAACGTGCCGTTTCCGTTGACAGTTACGTCCTGCAAGGTGATGCTCCTGTTTCCGTCGGCGACGATTGAGCCGGTATTTTCGATCGTATTGCCGTTCAGCATCAGGTTACCCGCTTCTGTGGTAATGGCGCCTGCGTTGGTGAGATCCGCAAAGATGTAGCCAACGGAATAACCAACAGTGGTCACCGTTAGGTCTTTCCCGATGGAGAACGCGTCTCGGTAATCTTTGGTTCCTAAATAGCCCGATGTACCGTCACCGCTCAGGTTCAGCGTACCTTTTCCGGTCAGCGTGACCGTTGTTTCGGAGGACGCGTTGTATAGACTCCTGTTGTTCTGCACGGTGACCATGCCGTCAAAGGAGAGTGTTCCCTGCGCAATGACTGAAGCCTGAATGTCGAGTTCTCCGTTTTCGTCCACCGTTATCTGATTCAAGATGCTGGTGTTCCCAGAGGTCTTGAGTTTGCCGGTCAGAGCGCCGTTGTTGACGGTGGTTCCGTTCAGCTGGAGTTCTCCGTTTGCGC
>JBGURN010000144.1:0-1609 GCA_045131955.1 Bacteroidaceae bacterium | reverse complement strand
CTGCAGGGTCGTCGTACTTGATAAAGTCGATGTTCGGGTCGAATGTCGATGCCGGAATGCCTATCTGTGAGAAAACCTCGTACTCATTGCCGTCATTTCTAGTCTTGACCGTTCCGTCCACTCTTCCTCCATTGGCATCGTAGTCATCGTAAAGATCTACCAGGTCAATAGTGAGTGACATGTTGCCCCATCCCTGGGAAGTCATGATTCCGTGAGCCTGGTTAGGGGAATTGTTGATGTCAAAGTTGTGGGTTGCGGTATTTATACCTGTATCGTAGCTCTTTCCGAAGATGAACTCGCAGTCCTGACGCTCAAGGAAAAGCTTTGTGAGGTTCTCCTTTGCCTTCGACACTGATGTGGTCGCTCCACCGTAAAGCGAGAACTTACCGGAGTTGATGAGCGCCTCGGAAGCTTCTATGCACTTCTTGTAGTAATCATTGGCATAGGACGCCTCCATATATGCGAGCTTATCCTTGACTGCTTGATACTGGCTTGGAATAGCCTCGCGGCTCCAGTACTTGCTGACAGATGCCGCGTAAAGGGCCACGCGCGACTGGAGTCCGAGTGCGGCCCACTTGGTGGCACGGTATTTACCGTCACTCCTGCTTTCAGGAAGGAGACTGATGGCCCTGTCAAGCTCTGAGATGACAAAATCCCAGGTCTCCTTCTCGGTACTGCGCGGCACGTAGAGACCGGCGTTCTCCTTACCGTCATAATAATCGTCCAGAGGTTCAGTCACGATAGGGACTCCGCCATAGCGTCTGACCATTCCAAAGTAGCAGTATGCACGGGCGAAGATAGCCTCACCCAGCATTTCATCGTGATCGTTCTGGCTGATGATATTCTTGTCTAAAGCCTGATCAAGCAACTTGATGAAATTGTTGATTGAACGCATCTTGGTATAGTTCCAGAAGCCTGTGACATTTATAGAATAATCGGTAGCTCTGGAACTGGTTGCCAGGAGAGTGGTCTTCTCTTTTGTGTTGAACGCATCCATCGGAATGGAATTGTAGACGTCAGAGAGAATCCTCTCCAAACCTGCCTGGCTGGATACCATATCCTCGCCTGACATCTTGGTCAAATCGCCCTCGACACTGTCGAAAAGTTTGTCGCAGGAGCAAAGGCTCAAACCGAGGACTATTGCTAATGTATATTTGAAAAACTTTTTCATCTCTCAATTAGTTTAGAAGCTTATGCTGGTTCCTATTACGAATGTCTTGAGAAGAGGCGCTCCGCTGGCTCCACGGTAAGCGTTCTGGTTTGCTTCCGGATCCCACTGCTTTATGATAGGGTCACAGAATGTGAGCAGGTTGGTTCCGCTGCCGTACACACGCATGTTCTTGATATGGATCTTGCTGAGAAGTGACTTGGGAAGGGTGTAACCAATCTCAAGGCTCTTCATACGGAGGTATTTTCCGTCGATCCATGTATATGGCTGAGAGTAACGGTATGTACCGTTGGAAGTCTTGTCGTTATACTTGGTGGCCGGTGCAAGTGCAGGCCAGTAACCCGGAACCCATACTGAGTTAGGGTCACGGGGATCCGTGTAGCCGTCAGCAAGGGTGTAATGGTCCATATGGTAGGTGTAGAACGTTTTGTAATAACCATA
>JBGURN010000143.1:0-18943 GCA_045131955.1 Bacteroidaceae bacterium | reverse complement strand
GAGAAATAGTTATAGTACGATGAACGCTTGCGGTCGTGCTCCTCAATAAGGGACTGGGCCTTCCTGGGTGTGACATCGGCGTGCTTGCATATACGCTCTATGCGGTCATCCATATCGGCCGCAATGAACACGTTGAGCAGGCGGTCGCTGTCACGCAGCACGTAGTCGGCGCAGCGTCCTATGAACACGCAGTCCTCCTGCTCATGGAGCTTACGTATGGCATCGCTCTGCATATTGAATATGGACTCGTTGCTCAAAAAGTTGTTGGCCGACATTCCATGGGTGGACAGATGCCCCATGAACAGTGAACGCCAGCCCTTGCGGGTCTTCTCCTCATCGGCCTGTTCAAAGAACTCCTCGCTGAATCCCGATGTCTCCGATGCCGTCTTGAGCAGGTCGCGGTCATAGACCTTTATCCCCAGACTGTCAGCTACAAGGCGGGCTATGTTGCGTCCGCCGCTACCAAACTTGCGTCCAATGCAGATACTGTAGTGTTTGTCCATATTCAAGAGTTTTTGGCAATTACTTTAAGCTTTCTCACCTGCGGGATGAGCAGTGAGAATCCAAGAATCACGGAGAGTGCGTCCGATACCGGCATGCTGTACCACACTCCGTCCATTCCAAAGAATCGGGGCAGTGTGAGCAGGAGCGGTATGAGCAGGAGCAGCTGTCGTGACAGAGACATGAGGATTGACTTGCCTGGCATTCCTATGCTCTGGAAGAAGTTACCGGTAACCATCTGCGAACCTATAAGCGGGAATATGAGGAACACCAGATGCATACCCCGGCGGGCTATAACGGTGAGCTCGGGGTCATCGGTAAATATCTTTATACAGAAGTCCGTAAGGAACTCGCCTGTTATGAATCCAAGCGTAGTGACCAGGGTGCCGAAGAAGAGTGTCAGGTAGAGCACCTTGAGCACGCGGTGTATCTGGCCGGCGCCGTAGTTGTAACCTGCAATAGGCTGCATGGCCTGGTTGAATCCCATGACCATCATCACGAATATGAAAGCTATGCTGTTCACGATACTGTAAGCGCCTATGGCCACGTCACTGCCGTACTTGAGCAGTCCGCGGTTAATGAGAAGCACCACGATACATGCTGCAGCGTTCATAAGACCGGGCGAAAGGCCTATTGTCACGATATTGCGTACCAGGTCTCCACGCAGACGGTAGGTCCCGCGACGCAGGTGTATAAGCTCGCTCTTGTCTGACAGCTGATAGCACTGCCATATGAAGGCGAGCACCTGTGAAATGACTGTTGCTATTGCCGCGCCCTTGATTCCCCAATGGAACACCATGATAAAGAGGTAATCAAGGAAAGTGTTCAGAAGCACCGTTCCTATTGTAGCCACCATAGCCTTGTTGGGATGGCCGGCCGAGCGGAGGATGCAGTTGATACCCAGATACAGATGGGTGAACGCATTACCTATCAGGATGATCGTCATGTACTCGCGGGCGTAACCCATGGTCACGTCAGTAGCTCCGAACAGGGTCAGGATAGGGTCGATGAACACGAGCGAGAGGAGTCCGAACGTCACTCCTATGAGCACGTTCAGTGTAACCGAGTTGCCCAGCAGCATCTGTGCGCTTTCATGGTCTCTCTGACCGAGTTTAAGTGAAATCATGGTGCCCGAGCCCACGCCTACCATGGAGCCGAGGGCTGCCGACAGGTTCATGAGCGGGAATGTAACGGCAAGACCCGACAGAGCCATCGGTCCTACCCCGTGTCCTATGAATGCACGGTCCACAATGTTGTAAAGTGACGACGCCAGCATAGCTATCATAGCGGGTACCGCGTACCGTATGAGCAGCTTGCCGATTCCGTCTGTTCCCAGTTCCTGGGGTGTTTTCAATTCTGCCATTTATTATACTTTGATTCAGATGCAAAATTACAAATTTTTCCACCTGGCTACAACTCCCCAAATATCTCAAAAAAGCCCGAATACATGAACAAAAAAATCAATTCACATTAAACTTTTGCGATTTCCCTGTATCTTACTTATGACTTTGCCGGAACGCTACGGTCCAGTACGGCACGGTATGATTATAACTTGATATTAACCAATAAACAAGCAAAATGAAGAAGATTTTATTCGCTATCGCAGCTCTTATGGTTTCAACCATGAGCTTTGCACAGGGATTCGGCGGCTTTGGTGGCGGCCAGGGTATGAGTTTTGAACCTGAGGATATGGCCAAGCGTCAGGCTGACCGTCTTAAGGAGCAGCTCGAACTGACACAGGTTCAGTACGATTCAATCTACAACTACTATCTGGCAAGCAGCAAGGAGCAGGCTGCACGTCGTGAGCAGATGCAGAACGGTGGCGGTATGCCCGCCGAGGGTGACATGCAGGCTATGATGGAGCAGATGCAGAAGCAGCGTCAGGCTCAGGAGGCCAAGATCAAGTCATTCCTTACCGATGACCAGAAGAAAAAATATGACGAGGCTCAGGAGCAGCGTCGTCAGCAGCGCCAGCAGGGCGGCCAGGGCGGATTCGGCGGTGGATTCGGCGGATTCGGCGGCGGCATGCCTCAGTAAGCCGGCCTGACCCGGGTTCACAATCCGGTCATTCACAACAACATACGGGGAGTGCATCAAAAGCGCTCCCCGTATTTATTTCTGATGCCGTAAAACGCGATTGCAACGTTTTTGCAACGCTTGATTATTGCAATTGTACCTACAGATGTATACGTTTGTGAGTTCTCTCTTTTTTGCAACTGAATTATTTACGGCAATGAAACGTGTATTCATGACAATCTTCTTTCCGTTCCTGTTTGCAGCACGGATCTACGCAACCGGAGCCGCCACGGATTCCGGGAATATTGAACGTGAACTCATGCGGTTCTCAGGTAACATCCATCAGTTCAACGGAATTTTCCCCCAGGAGAAAGTCTACCTGGAGTTTGACAACACAGCCTACTTTACAGGTGAGACCATCTGGTTCAAGGCTTTCGTAAGCCACGCCACCACATTGCAGCGTGCTCCGAGCAAGGTTCTGTATGTGGACCTTCTTGCCCCAAACGGTCAGGTTATAAGACAGCACAAGCTCAAGATCGTAGCCGGACAGTGCGACGGAGCATTCACGCTTCTTGACGTGGGTACGGAACAGTCAAGGGAGAAACGTGGAATAACCTACTACCCGAGCGGATTCTATGAGATCAGGGCTTACACTCAGAATATGCTGGATTTCAGCCATGATGCCATATTCTCACGTGTCATCCCGGTCTACACCAAGCCCCCTTACGAAGGCGGTTACGACGAGTCAACCGTCAATACGGAACAGGATGATATGTTCGTAAGGATTATCCGTAATGAATCCGATGAGAAAGACAATCCGATTATCGTTTCATTCTACCCCGAAGGCGGCGACCTTGTTGCGGGAATCCCCTGCAATGTTGCCTTCAAGGCCACCGGAAGCGACGGATTTCCCATAGAAGGAGCACTCATGGTCCCAAGCATTGCCGATTCTGTATTTACCCTGCATGACGGCATGGGCTCGTTCACCATAACCCCTCATGGAGGCGAGACCGTCCGTTTTATTACCACTCAAGGCAACAGTGCAAGATTCAGTCTGCCCAAACCTGTCAAAAAAGGATACGTAATGACGGCCTCGTGTGCATCGGACACAGTCATTCAGGTCAGCATACGGCGTACCTCGGACCTCATAGGTGAGCCTGTTGCGCTGGCGGTAACCTGCCGCGGCGACCTGATACATTTTGAGCAGGTCAGGTCCGATGACAGCGCGGACCTAACGATAGACTGCTCAGGATGGCCCCTGGGAGTATGCCGCATGACCCTCTACAACAAGGACGGAATGATTCTCTCGTCACGCAGCCTGTTCCATAGCAACAGGGAGTTCAGGAGTCCAACCATTGCACTTAGCACAGACAGCCTCTCGCGCGAACCGTTCAGCAGGGAGATTATCAATCTCAGACTGACCGACAAGGAGGGCAACCCCATTCGTGACCGTTTCTGCTTATCGGTACGTGACTATGACGACTACGGCACTGGCATGACTGAGAACATAATGACCAACCTGCTGCTGTCATCGGACCTGAAAGGATACATACATGACCCCGCATGGTATCTCATGGCCGATGACTCCTTTCACCGCGAGGCGCTCAACCTGCTTACGCTCATTCAGGGCTGGGAGCGTTACGAGTGGAGATACATGACCGGTATAGATCAGTTCCAGGAGCGCCACCGCATAGAGGACAGCCTCACCATAAACGGATGGCTGCTGTCATTCTTTCGACGCAAACCGGTCAAGGACGTGGTACTGTTTGCGGCCATAACCCCTAACGGCGACAAGAAAAAGTTCGAACCGTTCAAATACCTTACTGACTCCTCCGGTTACTTTGGGTTCAATATGACCGATTTCTACGGCAGCGGCAAGATGGCGTTCAGGGTCACAAGGTTCAAGAAAAGCGGCAAGCCCAAGCATCCCACGACCGTACGTATAAGGTTTGAACGTGCCGACAAGCCGCTTACCCGGTCATTCTTCAAACAGGAGACCGACCTGGAACATAACATCAAACGGAATGAAGCCAACGCACAGGAGCAGTTCGTAACCCTTGATGATGACCTTAAACATGTTGTAAATAAAGATTTGGGAATAGTCCTGGGCAACGTGGATATTGAAGAGAAGCACACCAGAGTCAACTATGACGACTTTATTGCATATGATATTGAGGAAGAGACTGAATTAGAGTTGGATCTGGGTGAATATACCGACAATATTTACGGATATTTCATAAAGAACAACGTTCCGGTGATAGAAGGAGAAAACTACGAATATTTCATAATGGGTAGGCGTATCATATGGAGTCTACACTCCAGATATAAGCCGTACAAGTTATACGAACCTTCGCCCATGTATGTTGATCTGATTAATGTCAGGAATATTGTCATATATGACAAGCCCATGACAAGAGCTGAAGCCAACAGATTTCTCCCCCATAATCTGGAAAGGGCACGTCATGAGTTGGATATAGAATCGACCATAGCCGACCTCACTGACTACGATTATTATTATGTAGTTGATGTGCTCATGAAAGAGGACTATGAAATGTTGTCCCGTAAAAAAATATATGACCTGAGTGACAGGACCACAACCGTAAAAGGATTCTCCCTGCCGGTGGAATTCTATGCACCGCAATACCCCGAGGGACCCATAACCGGTGACTATACCGACAAGCGGCGCACCCTTTACTGGGAGCCTAATGTCATAACCGACGAGCAGGGATACGCCCGCCTGGAGTTCTATAACAACAGCTACTCCCGGCGTTACACCATTACGGGTGCCGGACTTACTGCAACGGGCACGCCGTTCATGCTTAACATGGACTGGTAAAATCATATATCCATGCTATCTGAAAAAATCTTATATTCGCGGTCATGAAAAGATTTCTGAACCTGATTATTACCTTTATAGTACTGTCACAGCACATATCCGCGCGCGTATCGGCCACGGACAGCATCAACATATCAAAGGAACTCATGCGGTTCTCCGGCAACATATATCAGTTCAACCGGCTGTTCCCGCAGGAGAAAGTATATCTGGAGTTTGACAACACCGCTTACTTTCAGGGTGAGACCATCTGGTTCAAGGCTTATGTGACCAATGCCAGCTCACTCCGCAGAGCTCCGAGCAACGTGCTCTATGTAGACCTGCTCGCACCCACCGGCCATCTCATCTCGCAGCAGAAAATCAAGGTCATAGCCGGACAGTGCGACGGCGCTTTCATGCTGTTTGACGTGGCCACCCAGCAGGCACGCGAGAAACGGGGCGTGGTTGAGTACCCCAGCGGATACTATGAGATAAGGGCTTACACCCAGAATATGCTTGACTTTGGCAAGGAGACCGCGTTCTCACGTGTCATACCTGTCTACCTCAAGCCCAAGAGCGAAGGTCATTTTGAGGAGTCCACCGTCTATGTGGAGAAAACCGATGGACTTACCAGCAACTCTCTGGTAACCTCCATCCGTCCCGAGTCCGATGAACCCGACGACCGAATAAACGTAAGTTTCTACCCCGAGGGCGGCGACCTGATTAACGGCCTGCCCTGTAACGTAGCATTCAAGGCTACGAACAAGAACGGCATGCCGCTTGAGGGCACCATCGCATTCAGGAACAGCTCTGACTCAGTACGCACCCTGCATGACGGTATGGGTTCGTTCATGATAACTCCGTCGGGCAGCGAGACCGTACGTTTTACCACGGTTGAGGGACGCAGCGCCCGATTCAGCCTGCCCAAACCGCTCAAGAGCGGATATGCCATGACCGTATGTTCCGCCTCTGATTCTCTCTTGAACGTAAGCATAGCCCACACGGCTGACCTGGGCGGCGAGCCCACAGGACTTGCCGTGACCTGCCGCGGTGACCTTATCCATTTCCAGGTGGTCCCCGACCTGGAGAGCCAGGAGCTCTCTGTTGACTGCTCGTCATGGCCTATTGGCGTATGCCGCATGACCCTGTATGACAAGAAGGGCAAGATACTCTCCTCACGCAGCCTGTTCCACAACAACAGCCGATTCCGCGCACCGGAGATATCGGTCCGGACAGACAGCATGTCACGTCAGCCTTTCAGCAAGGAGATCATATCATTCAAGCTCACCGATGCCGAGGGTAACCCCATCAGGGACCGTTTCTGCCTCTCCGTCCGTGATATTGACGACTACGGCACCGGTTATACCGAGAACCTCAAGACCAACCTGCTGCTGTCATCGGACCTGAGGGGATACATTCATGATCCCGCCTGGTATCTGGAGTCCTGCGACCGTGAGCACAGCGACGCGCTTAACCTGCTCACACTGGTCCAGGGATGGGAGCGTTACGAGTGGAAGTATATGACCGGACTCGAGGAGTTCCGGGAGAAGCATCGCATTGAGGACAGCCTGACCATGAACGGATGGGTACTCTCACATGTCAAGCGTGCTCCTTTGGCCGATATCGAGGTGCTTGCATCGGTCGTGCCCATGAATGACAAGACCAAGTTCGAGACATTCCAGTACAACACTGACTCCACCGGTTATTTTGGTTTTGACCTGAGCGATTTCTACGGACAGGCCCGAATGACCATAAACCTCATGAGCCATAACCGCAAGGGCAAGCTCAAGTACGAGACCAGGACACGCATCAAGTTCGAACGTGCCGATGCCCCTGAGGTCAGGGCGTTCACCCCGCGTGAGCTGGCGCTCAACCCCAATAGCCCATCGGTCCTTAAGGAGACCCAGAAAGTCGATGAGGACGGGCTGCCTCTGGTTATACGCGAGGACCTGGGTATAGTGCTGGAGGATGTGGACATAACAGAGAAACGTCAGTTCGTGGATTATGACACATTCCGCTCGTGGGATGTAGCCAAGGAGACCGAGATGGAACTTGACCTGGGTGAGTACACGACCGATATAACCGGATATTTCCTTGAGAAAGGCATCCGTTTTGAGGACATTCCTCCCTACTGGTATGTTCATGATGACAAGAAGGTGCTTGACAAGAACCCCTTTGATGACCCTGCGTCGATTGACATGATTCATGTCAAGAGCATCATAGTCTTTGATGACGGCATGATGCCCAAGAAGTTCACCGAGTTCACTCCTCTGCTCAACGAATACCACCGTCACAGGATTGATACCGACTGGTTCTGGTGGGTGGATACCTGCTATGACAGATACCGTCTTGTGGACGTCCAGATCAAGAACGAGAGAGAGATGCTCAATACCAGGGAGATCCTGAACCTGAGCCGCAGGACCACCACCGTGGAGGGATTCTCAACCCCGGTGGAGTTTTACGGGCCTCAGTACCCCGAGGGTGGCATAGCCGGTGATATCGATGCGCGCAGGACCATCTACTGGAACCCCAATGTCATAACCGACACTCAGGGTAATGCCAGAGTAGAGTTCTACAACAACAGTTTCTCCACTCACTACACCATCAACGGAACGGGAATCACCGCATCCGGTATCCCTTACATCCTGAATCAGAATTGGTAACCGACGGATTGGGGTCAGACCCCTTTCCGTCATTTAGAACAGCGAGCAGCCGATAAGGATCATCAGCTGAGCCGTAAGAATACGCAGGAACATAGTCAACGGATATACCGTTGAGTATGCGACAGCGGGAGCGTCATGCTCTGTCTGCGAGTTAGCGAATGCCAGTGCAGGGGGATTGGTGCTTGCGCCGGCCACCAGACCTATTATGCTGTAATAGTTCATATGATGGCGGACCCTTGCAATCAGAGCCACTACGAATACCGGAATCACGGTTATGAGCAGTCCGGCCAGCATGAATGTAAGACCGTCGCCCGATGTTATGGTCTCCACGAATGTGGCACCTGACTTGATGCCCACGCTTGCCAGGAACAGTGCAATACCCACCTCACGCAGCATCATGTTGGCGCTGGCCTTGGTATAGGTCACAAGTCCTATCTTATAGCCGAATCGGCTTATCAGGATAGCCACAACCAGAGGACCGCCGGCAAGACCAAGCTTAAGGGGTGTGGGGATACCGGGGATTGAGATTGGAATACTTCCGAACAGCACACCCACCAGAATGCCTATGAACATAGTGGCAAGGTTGGGGGCATCCAGACGCTTGAGCTCGTTACCCACACGCTGAGCCACAGCTGCCACTGAGCTGGCCTTACCGACCACTGACAGACGGTCACCGATCTGGAGAACCAGACTGGCCGATGCAAACAGCTCGGTACCGGAACGTACAACTCGTGTAATTGTCACGTCATATATGCTACCCAGATGGAGCTCACCCAGAGTCTTACCGTTCAGTTTCTCCTTGGTCACCACGATGCGGCGTGAAACCAGAGGCTCGGAGCCCTTGACATTATCCCACTCCACCTCTACCAGAGAGCCCAGGATGGTACGTACGGCCTCGCCGTCATCCTCAGAGCAGACCACGCAGAGCTGGTCACCCAGATGTACCACGGTGTCACGGTGAGGGGTCGATACCACTCCGTCATGAAGTATACGTGAGCAGATGAACTCGCGGTTCATGAGGCGTCGGAGCTCGATTATGGTCTTGCCGTCCAGACGCTCGTTCTGCACCTCTATATACTGTCTCATGGGTTTGGTGCTGGTATCCTCCTGTTTCATGCTCTCAAGCTGCTCGTTCTCCTTCTCATCCTTGATGCGGCAGATGGCCTTTACTATCATGGGCACCATTATAACGCCGATAACGGCAAGCGGATAGGCACAGGCATAACCGTTGGCTATCTCCACATGGGTGTTACCCATCTGACGGAGAGCCTCCTCGGCTGCACCCAGACCGGGAGTATTGGTCACGGCACCGCTCAGCACACCCACAAGCATGGGGAAGCTGTCGAGATCGGTGCGGTCAAACATAAGGAAGTAAGCGCCGATGGCCACGACTATGTTGAGCAGTATCAGTAGTACAGCCAGGCGGTTCATCTTGATTCCACCCTTAAGGAACGAGCTGAAGAATGAGGGACCTACCTGCAGACCCAGGCTGTATACAAAGAGTATCAGTCCGAAGTCCTGTATAAAACTGATGGTCTTAATGTTTCCTGTAAAGCCGAAATGAGCCACTACGATACCGGTGAACAGTATGAAAGCGACACCGAACGATACACCTCTGAACTTGACTTTTCCAAGCAGAACACCTACGGATATCACAAACGCGTAGAGTATAAGAAGATGTGCGATTGATTCAGTGTCAAACAGCAAGCTATTAATCCAATTCATTATGATTCAATATTTTGTATAGCCCTCCGGGCTCATTTCCCTGATTCGGGCGCAAAGTTACTCACATTTGCCGTTCATTAGTGCGTTAAGCGCCCTAATATTTCCTTAAATTATTTATAGTTATTCATCAATTATTAATTCGGTGATTCTTAGTAGGTTTAGTAAAACTTATTATTTACCTTTGCTTTGTTCCCCCCTTGAAAGGGGCTTTGGAACCAGAGAATTATCCTATCAAACAAGTCATATTATATGTCAAACTACAAAGAAAAACTCTTTTCGGAGTTTCCCCCTGTGTCTACCCAGGAGTGGATGGACAAGATCACGGAGGATCTTAAGGGAGCCGATTTCGAGAAGAAACTCGTGTGGAGAACCAACGAGGGATTCAAGGTTCAGCCTTTCTATCGTCAGGAAGACCTTAAGGACCTTGACACAGAGACAAAACCCGGAGAATTTCCTTACAAGCGCGGTACCAAGGCCGATAACAGCTGGCTGGTACGTCAGAACCTGAGCACCAAGGACATCAGTGAGGCCAACAGAAAGGCCCTTGACATCCTCATGAAAGGTGTCGATTCACTCAGTTTCTGCTGCGGCGGACGTCTGATCGAGGGAGCTGACCTGGATGCTCTGCTTGACGGTATCTGCGCTGACTGCATAGACCTCAACTTCAGCACCAGCCCTGAGCTGGCATGCGCACAGGCCCAGGCCGTAGTGGAGTACTACAAAAAGAAAGGTTACGACCTCAATAATGTACGCGGCTCCATCAAATACGATCCCATGGCTTACATGCTCAAGAACGGAATCGAGTGCGGCATGGCCCATGCAGCCAAGCTGGTGGAGATACTCCAGCCTCTCAAGAACTTCCGCGCCCTCACCGTATCGGCCGGCATACTCTCCGACTCAGGCGCATTCTGCTATCAGGAGCTGGGTTACGCCCTGGCCTGGGGAAACGAGTATCTGCGTACCCTCACCGAGGCAGGTCTGGAGGCCGGCAAGGTAGCCAAGAAGATACAGTTCAACCTGGGCATCGGCTCCAATTACTTCATGGAGATTGCCAAGTTCCGCGCCGCACGTCTGCTCTGGGCCAAGATTGTAGAGGCTTACAAACCCGAATGCCAATGCGCATGCAAGATGGTCATCAACGCCACCACCTCCAAATATAACCAGACCATATTCGATCCCTATGTGAACCTGCTGCGTTCCGAGACCGAGGCTATGAGCGCCGCCCTGGCCGGTGTGAACTCCATCACCGTAACCCCGTTCGATGCCGCTTATAAGCAGTCCGATGAGTTCTCGGAGCGTATGGCCCGCAACCAGCAGCTCCTGCTTAAGGAGGAGTCACATTTTGACAAGGTTGTCGACCCCGCCGGCGGTTCATATTACATTGAGAACCTTACCGAGGCTCTGGCCGAGCAGGCCTGGAAGTTGTTCCTCCAGGTCGAGGAGGAGGGAGGTATGATGGCTCTCATCAAGGCCGGCAAGGTGCAGGAGGCTGTCAACGCCACCAACGCTGCCCGTCATGACAATGCCGCCAAGCGCAAGGAGACACTCCTTGGAACCAACCAGTTCCCCAACATCAAGGAGATGTCCGAGGGCCGTAAGCCCAAGACCTGCTGCTGCAGCAAGGCACAGGGCAATCCTACCATAGCAACCTTGGATCAGTCACGTATTGCATCGGAATTCGAGGAGCTGCGACTCCAGACCGAATCCAGCGGACGCCGTCCCAAGGTATTCATGCTTACCATCGGTAACCTGGCCATGCGTCAGGCACGCGCCCAGTTCTCGGGCAACTTCTTTGGTTGCGCAGGCTACGAGATTATTGATAACCTTGGTTTCAAGACCGTTGAGGACGGAGCCCAGGCAGCCCGCAAGGCAGGTGCCGATATCGTGGTGCTCTGCTCCAGCGATGACGAGTACGCCGAGTACGGTCCCGCCGCATTCAAGGCAGTAGGTGACAGCGCAATATTCGTGATTGCCGGTAACCCCGCCTGCATCGAGGACCTCAAGGCCGTAGGTATTGAGAACTACGTCCATGTACGCTGCAACGTACTTGAGACCCTGAGAGACTTTAACAGCAAGCTTAACATCAAATAATCCGTAGTTATGAAACCTGATTTCAAGAACATAGACATCAAGGCTGCCCCCGCCTGCGGCGAGCAGTGCAGCTCAAAGAATACAGGTAGCGACCAGGAGATCTGGAAGACTCCGGAGCACATTGAGGTTAAGCCTGTATATACCAAGGAGGACCTGGAGGGCATGGAGCATCTGAACTATGCCGCCGGTATAGCTCCTAACCTGCGTGGTCCCTACTCGACCATGTATGTGATGCGTCCCTGGACCATCCGTCAGTATGCCGGATTCTCCACTGCCGAGGAATCGAACGCATTCTACCGCCGTAACCTGGCCGCCGGTCAGAAAGGTCTGTCGGTCGCATTTGACCTTGCCACCCACCGCGGTTACGATGCCGACCACGAGCGTGTGGTAGGTGACGTAGGTAAGGCCGGCGTATCCATCTGCTCAGTCGAGGATATGAAGGTGCTGTTTGACGGCATACCTCTTAACAAGATGTCAGTCTCCATGACCATGAACGGTGCCGTTCTGCCTATCCTGGCCTTCTATATTGTATCGGGCCTTGAGCAGGGCGCCACTCTCGAGGAACTTCAGGGTACCATCCAGAACGATATCCTCAAGGAGTTCATGGTGCGCAACACCTATATCTATCCGCCTAAGTTCTCAATGAAGATCATAGCCGACATATTCGAGTACACATCACAGAATATGCCCAAGTTCAACTCAATATCAATATCCGGTTACCACATGCAGGAGGCAGGTGCCACCGCCGATATCGAGTTGGCTTACACTCTGGCCGACGGTATGGAGTATCTGCGTGCAGGTATCAACGCCGGCATGAACATCGATACATTCGCCCCGCGTCTGTCATTCTTCTGGGCCATCGGTACCAACCACCTCATGGAGATTGCCAAGATGCGTGCCGCCCGTCTGCTTTGGGCCAAGATAACCAAGAGTTTCGGCGCCAAAAACCCCAAGTCAATGGCTCTGCGTACACACTGCCAGACCTCCGGTTGGTCACTCACCGAGCAGGATCCGTTCAACAACGTTGGCCGTACCTGCATCGAGGCTATGGCAGCCGCCCTGGGTCACACCCAGTCACTGCACACCAATGCTCTTGACGAGGCCATCGCACTGCCTACCGATTTCTCGGCCCGCATAGCCCGTAACACCCAGATCTATATCCAGGAGGAGACCAACGTTTGCCGTGAGGTTGACCCATGGGCAGGCTCATACTACATTGAGTCACTGACCAACGAGATTGCCCACAAGGCTTGGGAGCACATCCAGGAGATCGAGAAGCTGGGCGGTATGGCCAAGGCCATCGAGACCGGTCTGCCCAAGATGCGTATCGAGGAGGCAGCTGCCCGCACCCAGGCCCGCATTGACTGCGGTACCCAGACCATCGTAGGTACCAACAAGTACCGTCTGGATCACGAGGATCCCATCGATATCCTTGAGATTGACAACACCGCCGTCCGCAACCAGCAGATCGAGCGCCTCAAACAGCTCCGTGCAAACCGCAACGAGGCCGATGTACAGAAGGCTCTCGATGCCATCACCAAGTGCGTCGAGACCGGTAAGGGCAACCTTCTTGCACTTGCCGTCGAGGCCGCCAAGGTGCGTGCATCACTGGGTGAGATTTCATACGCCTGCGAGAAGGTCGTAGGCCGATACAAAGCAGTAATCAGAACAATTTCAGGCGTGTATTCATCAGAAAGCAAGAAAGACGCAGACTTTGAGAAAGCCTGCCAGCTTACAGCAGAGTTCGCAAAGAAGGAGGGCCGTCAGCCCCGTATAATGATTGCCAAGATGGGTCAGGACGGTCATGACCGCGGCGCCAAGGTTGTAGCCACCGGTTACGCCGACTGCGGTTTCGACGTGGATATGGGCCCGCTCTTCCAGACTCCGGCCGAATCGGCCCGCGAGGCAGTCGAGAACGATGTCCACGTCCTGGGCGTCTCCTCACTTGCCGCCGGTCACAAGACTCTGGTTCCGCAGGTGATCGAGGAACTCAAGAAACTGGGCCGCGAGGATATCCTGGTAGTAGTAGGTGGCGTAATTCCCGCCCAGGACTACGACTTCCTCTACAAGGCAGGCGCCGCCGCCATCTTCGGTCCCGGCACCAGCGTCGCCAAAGCCGCTGTGCAAGTCATGGAACTGCTCCTCTCTGAGTAATTCCTTCCTTGCTCGCCAAAGTGTCCCACAAGAACCCCGCTCACAACCCGTGTAGCGGGGTTCGCTGTGTTACACCCCCTCATTTCGCGCCCCTGTCCCACACTCGCCCGCCTCTCAGCCCCTTCTCGCCCCTTCCCGCGTGGGACACCTTGGCAAGATATTAAGGAAAACTTGAATGGGTATGGTCTCGGAAAGTTGCTCCGCCGGACATACGGGTTGGGGACGCAACGTTCCGAGGCTACTCCGGACCTCTCCGGACCCTAAACGGCGAACGCCTCCTTTTTAGTCCCCTTCGGGGCCTAACAGTCGTTAAACGAAGCGCCGTTCTTAACGGGATCCTCCAAGGCCCTCCGCTTAACGCCTCTGCACTGATGGTCCCCAACCCGTATGTCCGGCTCCTGCAACTGGAAACCTTTCCGGTTTTCCGAGCCCATCCCCCTTCAAGTTTTGCTCACCTAGCCAACTCCAGCTCTCAACTGCAACAGTTTTGCAGCGCATATTCCTTGGGTGTCCTTATCAATACTACTAGTTTTGCATCGAACATAACAGGATTATGAGAACTGGATTAGCGGTATTGTCATTTGCTCTGCTCGTTGCGGCTTGCAGTAGTACGCGCGGTAATCTGTTGAGCATGGTAGAGTATCATGATGATGATGTGTTTAAACGTGAAGAGTATCATTATTCATCAGATGGTGAGCTTGCATCGGTCATTAGTGTCATTTACCCAAACAATACTCTAGACTCAACATGGATAGAGTATGAGATCAAGCGCAACGGTCTTACAACCGACACCATTGAAACAATCAACAGTATCAAAAGGAATATAAAGAGCAGTGACGGAACAATAAGGTCATATGATCTTGTCGGTGATAAATGGGAAGAGACATCTTGCAGGAAAAGAGATGAAAAAGGAATCTACATCGATTATAAAACCAGCGATTATCACAGATGGAACACCTATGATTCTTTAGGGCGCTCAACAGGTAACGCTTACACATTAATAGGAGATAATGGACAGATTCAGAGAGGAGGACTCATAATTGAGTACTCAGCCGATGGTCTGGAGTCTGTACATACGCAATACTATCAGATTGACTCTCTTAAGCCGATTATATTGTTCAAGTCTGTTCGCAGATATGACAAAAAAGGCAGGATACTGAGCAGTGAAGCTTTTGATCCCGATGAAACCGATGACAAACACCCTACATTCCTGACAGATACATATAAATACATCGGAAAGAAAGTAATAAGAATTGAAAGCGTCAAGGAATATAAGGATGGCTGCTATTGTAAGGAACCTAGTTTAAAATTCAAGGAACGATACAAAAAAGGATTGAGAACCAAAAATGTTGCCTATCGGATGAAGGACGGAAAGTTCCGGAAACAAAGCATGAACGTATGGAAGTATGATTTCCGTGCAAGAGTTCCCCTCAAATCATTCGTTTATAGTCCCAAAGACTACATAATTATCAGAAAACCTTGGCAAAAAACTATCTGGACATATGAAAAGTAAGGTACATACCGTCTTTTGCTTGTTGGCTATATGCGCGTCATTAATAGTCTGTCAAAAACTGAAGGCACAGGATTTTCTGGAGCCAGACAGCACTTTTATCGATAAATATAAAGGCATTGAATATCTGGGCGAGTATTATAATGGACTTAAACAACAACTGTTCCCAGAGGAATGGTCTATAGGTTATTTGTCTGTTCCTTCTTTCTTTGGAGAATACGGCATATTCCTCATATGGAACAGCAATAGCCCAATGTTAGTCCTTAACAGATTCAATAACAATTATTGGTACTCCATGCCGGACTTGGATAAAAGGGAGGTGCAAATAGCAATTACCCGAGATACCATACGTATAAGTACTGAAGAAGCTGACCGTCTGACAGGAATCATCACCGATGCCATTGACAAAGCAGTTGAACCTGATAGTCTGGGCAGATTAGGCTTTGACGGAACTACTTACTATTTCATGTTGCCCGATAAAATGGCCAAAATATGGTCTCCTGAAAAAAACTCGGAATGCGGTAAACTGGTGAATGAGTTTGAAAATCTGAGAATACAGTTTCCTAAAGAGCAACTACGTATGCATAAATTCCGCTTGTATGAACGGAATAACATCGCTCGGATAGGTATGGGCTATTCCACCCCATTATCCACCAAATATCTATCAATTGATTTGATGTATAGGAGGTTTTACCTAGGAACCGAGATATCTGATATCTCTGAGGGAATAACCCTGAAAACCGGGTTCAGTTTTATAGAACGGGAAACTTTCAGAATGACTGCTTTTGTGGGATCTTACAGTTCGTTTTCCAAAAACAAGGATGAACAATCTAACAAATCAAGGCGGATTGAAGCCGGTATGTTTGCCGATTTCCGGCTGTACTCTTTCTATTTTGGTCCGATAACTGGGTTAGAATTGAGTGCCGGCATTTATGCATCAAGGGATAAAATGAAATCATTCGAACCATCGTATTCACTCAACGCATCCCTCTCTCTCCTGTTTACATTTGACCCGCTCGAATAAACACATTGCCAAAGTGTCCGGCAGTAGTCTCGCTCAGGAGACTCACAGCCGGGCACTGTGCCGGACATGCCCTCGAAATGAGCCTGTGTCCGGCGCTCACCCCCGCGACAATACGCTCGCACGCGGGTGGCTGCCGGACACTCTGGCGCTCGCACGCGGGTGAATGACTAGCACGCGGGTGGCTGCCGGACACTGCTGGCAACAGGCTCACTTGATGCTGTAATAGACCAGCACGGGATTGTTGAGGTTCTGGTTTTTCATGGCTGTTTCCAGTTCCGATGAGAATTCACTGCGCTCCTGGGAGTTGAACACTGATTCCGTGGTGCCCTGAATGATCCTGACGAATCCGTCATCGGTCATACCGTTTGGCAGGAAGGGTTCGCTTATGCCCGATGCACGGAACCCGGAGTATATTTTCATATCATCACCGGTTATGCGCAGATAATACTTGTTCAAGTTTAAGGTGTACCACAATGAGGTGTATTCGGAGTTTGCGTAAGCATTGATCATATCGGTCACCATGGTCTCTCTGTGGTCCATAATGTAGTGCATAAAATCCAACAACGCCTCCAGGTCCCTATCGGATATTTCATCGTAATCTGAGGGGATCCCGTATTTGCCGAAGTCATAGCTCAGAAGGACCTTGGGCTCGGCGCCGATCTCAGCCGGCAATTCAGATACGGTGTTTACGGCTCCGTATTCCGAAAGGATCCTGTGCTTGGGGCTGTAATATACCATGTCTTCATTCATCAGGGCGTCAAGTCCGATGATATCCTTGACCTTACCCTTTACCTTACCGTTTACAGCATCTACAAAGTATATGCCGTTATTGCCCTCATAGTTGAACTTGGCGATAAGTGTTGAATCATCATGCTCGGCAAATACCGAGAAACTGCCTGTATCGAATGAGCCGATGAATGACATATCGGGAACAGAATAGGCCATTACGGTACTACTGCCCAGTGAGATAATATAAATGACCTTACGGGTAGGTGAATAGACAAAGTCCTTAATAAACGAATACTCTCCATGACCGCGTCCTGCCTTGTTCAGAGTTCCCACAAGCTTGCCGTCCTCAAAAAAATACAGGGTATAGAGGTTACTTGAACGGATAACCGCGGTCGAACCGTAACACTTTACACGACTACTCAGCTGGTCGATGGGGTCATCACTGATAAGAGGAACAATCCTAATGTTTGTGGCGACATCCTCAAATGCCACCTCCATGGAATTGGTCGGTTCTGTTATGGAAACAACTCCCTCATGAACCGCCATCTCCTTCTTACAACCGGTTAACAGTGCAATACTGAGCACTGTGCAAACAATTAAACTCAGTTTATTCATAAATGATATAATTAAAAAATGAAATGACTTAGTGTATTATTTGACTAATACACCGCAAATATATAGTGTTTCTCAAAAACGATGCATTCTATTAACAGTAATTAACAAAACAGAGCATTATCTTTGTGTTATGATTGTATGTATAGCAGAGAAGCCCAGCGTGGCAAAGGACATAGCCGATGTATTGGGCGCCAAGACAAAACACGACGGGTACATTGAGGGTAACGGTTATCAGGTAACCTGGACCTTCGGTCATCTCTGTACCCTTAAGGAACCCCATGACTACACACAGAACTGGAAGAACTGGAGCCTGGGAAGCCTGCCCATGATACCGCCCCGGTTCGGAATCAAGCTTATTGAAGACAAGGGAATCGAGAAGCAGTTCAAGATAATCGAGTCACTCATGCAGAAGGCCGATGGCATCATAAACTGCGGTGATGCCGGCCAGGAGGGTGAACTCATACAACGCTGGGTCATGCAGAAAGCCGGCGCCAAATGTCCCGTAAAACGTCTGTGGATATCGTCGTTGACCGAGGAGTCCATACGTGAGGGATTCAGCCACCTGCAGGATCAGGATGCGTTCAAGTCACTGTATGAGGCAGGACTGTGCCGCGCCATCGGCGACTGGCTGCTGGGCATGAACGCGACCCGACTCTACACTATCAAATACCGCAGTGGAAACAGCCGCCAGGTACTTTCCATCGGCCGAGTACAGACACCCACGCTTGCATTGGTCGTAAACCGACAGAAGGAGATCGACAACTTCAAACCCGAGCAGTACTGGGAACTCAAGACCGTGTATCGGGACACCTCCTTCTCTTATACCAAGGGCAAGTTCACCAAGATTGAGGACGGTCAGGCCCTGCTGGACGAGATCCGTCCGCTGAATTTTGTCATTACCGATGTAGCCCGCAAGGAGGGCAAGGACTATGCACCGCGCCTGTTTGACCTGACATCACTGCAGGTGGAGTGCAACCGCAAATACGGTTATTCGGCCGATGACACGCTCAAGACCATCCAGTCACTCTACGAGAAAAAGATAACCACCTACCCTCGTGTGGACACCACGTTCCTGAGTGACGACATATACCCCAAGTGCCCCG
>JBGURN010000142.1:0-5382 GCA_045131955.1 Bacteroidaceae bacterium | reverse complement strand
TCTTGGTATGGGTATTTATATGGCAGTAATCTCTGTCATCATCTGACAGGGCGCCCTTTTTCAAATAAATCTCTGTGAAAAATAGGTTATTTACAGGGATTTGCTTTTATTTGCATCTTTTGGTATTAATGCTTAAGAATTGTCCGCGATTATGACTGAAGAATTGAACACAGAAAGCTCATTGGAGCCGGTTGAGGAGATACAGTCCAATGCTGCCCCTGTAGAGGCCGCTGAGGATGTGGTGAAAGAGGCTGCCGCTTCCGTAACAACCAGAGAAGAGGTAATTGCCAGGCTTCAAGAGATGGTCGGCGACATATCATTGGCCAAGAGACCGGAGCTGGAGGCTCTCAAGCAGATTTTCTACAAGTTGCAGAAAAGTGCCCAGGAGGAGCAGATTGCCGCATTCGTGGCAGGAGGCGGTACGGCCGAGGAGTTCAAGCCTGAGGTTGACCCGCTTGATGAGCAGTTCCGCAAGCTCATGAACATAATCAAGGAGAAAAAAGCAGCCGCTCAGGAGGCTCTTGAGATAGTCCAGAAAGAGAACTACAAGAAGAAACTCGAACTGCTGGACCGTTTCAAGGCTCTCATAGAGAAGGCAAATACCGAGGGTGCATCATACAATGAATTCAAGTCACTCCTGCAGGAGTGGAAAGAGATAAAGGAGGTTCCGGCCGATAAGGCAAACGAACTCTGGAAAGCATATCAGCAGTACGCCGAGCAGTTCTATGACATACAGAAGTTGAACAACGAGTTCCGCGAGTATGACTTCAAGAAGAACATGGAGGCCAAGATAGCCATCTGTGAGGAGGCCGAGAAACTGGCCGATGAGCCCGATGTCGTAGCCGCCTTCCGCAAACTCCAGAAACTGCATCAGGATTACCGCGAGACAGGTCCCGTATCGAAAGAGTCGAGAGAGGAGATATGGAACCGTTTCAAGACTGCATCGACCGTAATAAACAAACGTCATCAGCAGCATTTTGAGCAGCTTAAGGAGAAGGAGAAAGAGAACCTTGACCAGAAGACCGTGATATGCGAGCTCCTGGAGGCCATAGAGTATGACCAGCTCACCACGTTCCAGCATTGGAATGACAAGACCCAGGAGGTCCTTGCTCTCCAGAAAAAGTGGAAAGACATAGGATTCGCCCCTGCCAAGCAGAACCAGAAGATATTCGAGCGTTTCCGCGCTGCCTGCGATGAGTTCTTCAAGCGCAAGGGTGAGTTCTTTAAACAGGCCAAGTCCGATATGACCGTCAACCTTGAGAAAAAGACCGCTCTCTGCGAGCAGGCCGAGGCCCTCAAGGACAGCACAGACTGGAAGGAGACCGCCCAGAAGATGGCTGAGCTCCAGAAACAGTGGCGCGAGATAGGTCCCGTACAGAAGAAATACACCAACTCCATCTGGAAACGCTTTATCGGAGCATGTGACTACTTCTACGAGCAGCGTGACAAGAACACCTCATCCAAGAAACATGAGGAGAACACCAACCTGGCTGCCAAGAAGGAGATTCTCTCCAAACTGGCTTCATACAAGCCCGACAACCTGTCCGATGACGACATCCAGGAGATCCAGAAACTTGTTGACGAGTGGAACTCGATTGGTTTCATACCGTTCAAGATGAAGGACAAGATTGCAGCTCAGTTCAAGGCTGCCATAGAGCCGTTCGCAGGTGTGGTAAGGACTGGACGCGGACGTCAGAACCCGCGCTCCGCAGCTCAGCGTGACAGCGGCTCACCCCGTGACAGGCTCATGCGTCAGTATGAGATGAAGAAGGCTGAGATCCAGACCTATGAGAACAACCTGGGATTCATGAATGCATCAAGCAAAGCCGGTAACGGATTCGTTGATGCCATCAAGGCCAAGATTGAGACCCTCAAGGCCGAAGCCGACGAACTGCTCAACCAGATCCGCTCAATGGACTCCGCTCAGGAGTGATAAATCCCGCATACAAAAAAGAAGGCTGCCCTAAAGACAGCCTTCTTTTTTGTATGCCAGGTTCAGAAATGATAGCTTATACCGATTGACGTGTTGTCCATTATGCTGCCAAGGCTTGAGGATGGAGCGAAAGCGAAGTTTGTCTGAGTGCTTTCAGAACTGCGTTTGCCACCATAAGAATTGCTGTTGCCAGAATCGATTCTGATATTCTCGATGCCGAGCTGTATTTTCGGCCAGGGGAGTTTGGCTTCGACATAGAATTTATCGGTCAGTTTGTAAACTAAGCCCGGAAATATAGAGATAGATAGGCCTGTGGTTGACCGCTTGTAATCTTTATCTTGCTCCCGTGTATAATTTGTGTAAGAGAATCCCAGATTGCATTGCGCGAACAGACTGAGCTTATCGGTGAAATTGAATGAACGGCGCCCGAATATGGCTGGTTTTATCTCTATTGTATTGGAGCTATATAATGGGGAATCCCAATTATTTCTGGAATCTCCGAGTGTCGTTTCCACTCCGATTTGCAGACCGGCTTCCCATTTATCGGATATCTGGTATCTTACAGAAGGGGTAACAGACCAGACATAAGAGGAACTCATTAACCTTGAATCGGGATCCTGTCCAACAAAGTCTTGCATTTCGGAACTGGAACTGCCTCTAAAATTAAATGACAGTGATGCTGTGAACTGGGCATTTGCCTGCGCGGCAATTGCCATTAAAGCCAAGAATAATGATAGCTTCTTCATTTTTTTGTGAATTAAACAGTTAATAAATAATGATACAAACAAAGTTTGCAAACAATCAGAAAATCATTATTCCTAACTTATATAGGTAATTTGGCTGTACTACTTAAAATGGTTCTGTATGTAATCCCGGCACTCCTCCATGAGCCATTTGGGGGTGGAGGTGGCGCCGCAGATCCCTACAGAGACGGCTCCTTCAAGCTGACTGAAATCTATATCCTCTTTTCCTTCTATAAGGTAAGACCTGGGATTCACGTTCAGACATTCGTTGAACAGCACCTTTCCGTTGGAGCTCTTGCGGCCCGATACGAACAGTATCACGCTGTGGCGGCTGGCGAACTCGCGTATGTTCTCGCGGCGGTGTGAGACCTGTCCGCATACGGTGTTGTTGTGAATGAACGTACGTCCCTCAGGAACGAGCGATGCTATCTTCTCTATCAGCTGGTTGTAGCTCGATGCCGATTTGGTGGTCTGTGAGTAGAGGAATATATCCTTGCTGAAATCTATCCGCTCTATCTCATCGGCCGATTCTATCACGATGGCGTTACCATCGGTCTGACCTACCAGTCCCAGGACCTCGGCATGTCCTTTCTGGCCGAATATGACAATCTGCTGGGTCTTGGGATCCAGCTCCTGATACTGACGGTGTATGCGCTGCTGGAGTTTGAGCACAACAGGGCAGGTGGCGTCAATAAGGGTGATGCCGTTATTCTTTGCGGTCTCATATGTGGATGGAGGCTCGCCGTGGGCTCTCAGGAGTACACGGGCTCCTTTAAGTGTCTTGAACTGTTCGTGGTTGATGGTCCTCAGACCCAGGTCCTGAAGGCGGCTGCACTCTATGCCGTTATGGACTATATCGCCCAGGCAGTAGAGTTCATCGCCTTTGCGGAGTTCCTCCTCGGCCTTGCCTATCGCAGAGAGCACGCCAAAGCAGAATCCTGAGTCGTTGTCAATCTCAACCTTCATTCTGCCGCTGCTTTAAGATACTGGTCCATGAGCCATTTGTCCTGCTCCTCAAATGTCATATGGCTGTTGTCCAGCACTACGGCATCCTGGGCCTGACGCAGGGGTGATACGGCACGGTGGGAATCTATGTAGTCACGCTCGCGTACGTTCTTGAGCACCTCTTCATATACGGGGTTCTCACCTTTGAGCGTAAGCTCGTCAAAACGGCGGCGGGCGCGTATCTCGTCACTGGCGGTAACGAATATCTTGAGCTCGGCATTCGGAAATACTGTCGTGCCTATGTCGCGGCCGTCCATGATGATGGCTCCACGGCTGCCCATGACTCTCTGCTGGGCGGTCATGGCCTCGCGAACGAACGGAAGGGCGGAGATGGGACTTACCTTGCCCGATACCTCCATGCCGCGTATCTCACGCTCCACGTTCTCACCGTTGAGTATGGTGTACTGACGGCCCTCGGCGTCATGTCCGAATGATATCTCCACCGACGGGAGTTCACGGCGGAGCGCCTCCTCGTCAATGGTATCGGCCTTGATGAAACCGCGGCGCAGGGCGTAGAGGGTCACGGCGCGGTACATGGCGCCTGTATCTATATAGGTGTATCCTATCTTCTTGGCAAGTGCCTTGGCCATTGTGCTCTTACCGCACGATGAGTGGCCGTCCATGGCTATTATTATCTTTTTCATATGCTGAATGCAAAGTTGCAGATTAATGATGATTCCGATACCTGATACTTGCCGTAGGAGAGGTCAAACATGATCTTGCCTAAGCGCAGGCCGGTACCGATGGACATTCCGGTAAAGCCTTTGTTCCCCTTTCCCGCCATCTCTGCGCGGGTGCGGAGGTTAAGGCCCATTGCTATGTAGAAACGCTCGGTCAGACACAGGTCCGCACCGAGTGATATGTGACGTTTGAGAATCTCACCGAATCCCTTGTCATCATCCTGTCCGAAATAGAAGTCATCCGAGTCCCAGCGGGTCAGGTTATCCATGGAGAGGGTGAATCGCAGTGGCGCGTGTTCAGGTTTCCAGCTCACGCCGGCGCAGAGGTCGGACGGAAGTTTCTGGAAAGTGTTCTCAAAGGCCTTGATCTGACCGCCCAGGTTGGTTGCGGCAAGTCCCAGAGTAAGACCTTCATCGGCAATCCATATCAGTCCCAGGTCAACGCCGATGGCAACCGATGACATGGAGCCGTAACGGGATGTTATGAGGTTGGCGGTCACACCGCCGCTCAGGTTGTCGGTAAGCATATAGGCCCATGACGCACCTACCGCCATGTCCTTGGCCGTGAAGGTCCCGGTTACAGTGCCGTCGGCCGCGGTCTCTTTCATCCTTCCGTAGCTTACGTAGCGGGCGTTGAAGGCAAAATGGGAGCGCTCGTCAAAACGGTTGCTGTACTGGGCGCCTGCCACAGTGGTGCCTGAGAACCAGGTCATGGCATTGAGTCCCAGCATGCGGCTCTCATTGGCTGAGAGTGAAGCGGGGTTGGCTATGTAGAGCAGGGGATCGGCGTCAAAAAGGGAGACGGCACGTCCGCCCAATGAAGAGCTGTGGGCTGATACGGGCAGCTTGAGAAACTCGAAAGAACTCTCCAGGCTCTGTGCCCGGACAGTATTTGCCCCTATCATAAGGACTGAAGCCAACGCTAATGTCAGGAGATTTCTCTTCATCGGGAACAAATTTATTAAAACGCATTGAACATACCTTTATTTATAACGTTTTTAATAGTCAAACCGATACAAAT
>JBGURN010000141.1:0-3181 GCA_045131955.1 Bacteroidaceae bacterium | reverse complement strand
ATCAGTGTTCTCACCTGCCAGCAGCGGCCTTATCAAGCTGCGCATAGACAAGGACAAGGTCGATATCTCCGCTCAGGACATAGACTTCTCTACATCGGCCAAGGAGAGCCTCTCCTGCCAGTATGAGGGTGTGGCCATGAGCATCGGATTCAAGGCTGCCTTCCTGATTGATATTCTCAACAACATTCCCGGACAGGAGATAACCATACAGCTGGCTGATCCCTCACGCGCCGGTGTGATTGTTCCTACTGAGCAGGCCGAGGGCGAGAACCTCCTCATGCTCCTTATGCCAATGGTACTTAACGACTGATGAAACTGAACTTAGAAAAACCCGTAGTGTTCTTTGACCTGGAGACCACAGGCACGAACACCGTACAGGACCGCATAGTAGAGATCTCTTATATCAAGGTCTCACCCAACGGCAACGAGGATATGCATACCCGCCGCGTAAACCCGGAGATGCATATTCCCGAGGGTGCCACAGCCGTCCACGGCATCACTGATGACGATGTCAAGGACTGCCCCACCTTCAAGGAGATTGCCAAGGAGATTGCCCGTGACTTTGAGGGCAGTGATATAGCCGGATTCAATTCGAACCGTTTTGACGTGCCTCTGCTGGCCGAGGAGTTCCTCCGCGCCGGCGTAGACATAGACCTGAGCCGTCACCGTTTCATTGACGTGCAGGTCATATTCCACAAGATGGAGCAGCGCACCCTCTCCGCAGCCTACAAGTTCTATTGCGGAAAGGATTTGACCGATGCCCACAGCGCCGACGGTGACACCCGTGCCACCTATGAGGTGCTCATGGCGCAGCTGGACCGCTATCCCGACGACCTCAAGAATGACATGGGATGGCTCTCTGAGTTCTCATCGTTCACCAAGAACGTGGATTTTGCAGGCCGCATTGTCCTGAATGACAAGGGACAGGAGGTCTTCAACTTTGGCAAATACAAGGACATACCTGTGGTTGAGGTATTCAAGCGTGACCCCGGATACTACTCATGGATTCTCCAGGGTGACTTTGCCCTCAACACCAAACAGGTACTTACAAGAATCAAACTGCAGTCCAGATAATGGATATACTCAGCGGAAAACATATCGTTCTGGGCGTGACCGGAAGCATTGCAGCCTACAAGGCCGCCTATCTGGTTCGTCTGCTCATCAAGAAAGGGGCCGAGGTCCAGGTGGTCATGACACCTGCAGCCAAGGAGTTCATCACCCCTCTCACCCTCTCCACACTCACCCGCAAGCTGGTTGTAAGCGAGTTCTTTGACCGCAGGGACGGCTCATGGAACAGCCATGTGGACCTGGGTCAGTGGGCCGATGCCATGCTCATAGCACCCTGCACCGCCGCCACACTGGGTAAGATGGCAAGCGGAGTGGCCGACAACATGCTGGCCACCACCTACTTCTCCATGAAGGCTCCGGTATTCGTAGCACCCGCCATGGACCTGGATATGTACCGCCACCCCGTGACCCAGCGTAACATAGAGACACTGCGCTCCATAGGCAACATATTCATTGAGCCGGCCGAGGGCGAACTCGCCAGCCAGCTCGTAGGCAAGGGCCGCATGCAGGAGCCGGAGGTCATAGTTGCTGCTCTTGAGGATTATTTCCAGAGCCAGTCACAGCTTTCAAAAAAAAAAATCCTGATAACAGCGGGACCCACGTATGAACCGATCGACCCTGTCAGGTTCATAGGTAACTGGTCCACCGGCAAGATGGGATTCGCGCTTGCCGAGGAGTGCGCCGCACGCGGTGCCCAGGTGACCCTCATAGCCGGTCCCGTAAATATCAAGACCATAAATCCTAACATAAACAGGATAGACATACAGTCGGCACAGCAGATGTATGAGGAGGCCATGAAGCATTTCCTCACATCCGATGCCGCCATCCTGTGCGCCGCCGTGGCCGACTTCACGCCTGTGGAGACATCGGACACCAAGATAAAGCGCAAAGGTGAGATCACCCTCAGGCTCAAGTCCAATCCCGACATAGCCGCATCGCTTGGTGCCATAAAACGCCCCGACCAGAAGATGGTGGGATTCGCGCTTGAGACCGACCATGAGTTCAGCAACGCCCAGGACAAGCTGGAGCGCAAGAATCTGGATTTCATCGTGCTCAACTCACTGCGTGATGAGGGTGCCGGATTCGGATATGACACCAACAAGGTTACGCTCATAGACCGTAAGGAGAGCCGGGAACTGCCGCTGCAGTCCAAGAAGGATGTAGCCAAGGCTATAATAAGCAAACTCGCAGGCCTGCTGTTCTGCCTTATGTTCCTCATCATGCCCTTCAGGGCACAGGCGCAGGAGCTTAACCCCACCCTCTCAGTAAACACCTCCAAGATACAGGGTACTGACAAGGATGTGTTCCAGTCACTTGAGGGCGCCATCAGGCAGTTCCTGTCCACTCAGGTCTGGACCGGCTATCACTTCTCGGACCAGGAGCGCATACAGTGCAACTTCAACCTAGTAGTAAACTCATATGACCCGCAGAGCGGCAAGATGAACTGTGAACTGACCGTGCAGAGCAGCCGTCCCGTATACAATTCCACCTACAACACCACCGTTTTCAACTTCCGTGACACCGAGGTGGAGTTCAACTACACGGAGCAGGACCGCATAGAGTATTCGCAGGGACTCACCCCTGACAACAACCTCACGGCCATACTGGCCTACTACAGCCTGCTTATCATCGGCCTTGATTTTGACACCATGTCACTCAACGGCGGCACCGACATACTGCGTCAGGTGGAGAACATTGCAGCCAGCGCCCAGTCTCTGGGCAGCGGATGGCGTTCTTTCGACACCAAAGCCAACCGTTACTCAATCATCAACGACTACATGAACGGCAACCTGGCCTCATTCCGCCAGCTCCAGTACTCATATCACCGTCTGGGCCTGGATGACATGACCGCCAACGCCGACCGCGGCCGTGCCACCATAACGGAGAGCCTTGCCCTGCTCAGCGAGACCAAGAACGCCAAGAGCACATCATCGCTCCCCACTCTCTTTACCGAGATCAAGAAAAACGAGCTCTTGAGCATATACAGCTACGGGATTGCATCGGAACGCCAGAAAGTCAAGGAACTGCTGAGCCAGGTGAATCCCTCACTCTCCAATGAATGGAACAACATTAAGACCTCAGACTGATGCTTAAGGAGGTACACATACGCAAC
>JBGURN010000140.1:0-9372 GCA_045131955.1 Bacteroidaceae bacterium | reverse complement strand
TGTAAGGATTACGTATGTCAGGAACCTTTTCATTCCTTGACAGCGGCGAATCCGTTTACAATCTCCTTGTTGAGCTCAGCGCTTACAGGTACGAGCGGCAGACGCATCACGTTCTCCAGCTGTCCCTGGTTGGCCATGAGAGCCTTTACGCCACAGGGGTTACCCTCCTTGAACAGCAGTCCGTACAGCGGGTCGAGCTGTTTCTGAATCTCGGCAGCCTCCTGGAACTTGCCCTCCATGGACAGGTGCACGAGCTTGCCGAATCTCTTGGGTATGGCGTTACCAATAACCGAGATGACGCCTACAGAGCCGTTCTTTATGGCCTCCATTGCCAGACTGTCATCGCCTACAATAACCTTGAAGCTCTCGGGAGCCTTGTTTATGATCTCCGTTATCTGGTCCATCTTGCCCGATGCCTCCTTGACGCCGATCACGTTCTTGAACTCACGTGCAATGCGCAGTGTGGTATCGGCAGTCATGTTTATACCGGTACGGCCGGGGACGTTATAGAGTATGATGGGCTTCTTGGCAGCCTTGGCAATCTCGGCAAAATGACGGTACACGCCCTCCTGTGAAGGTTTGTTGTAGAAAGGCACGGCGCTCAGTATGCCGTCCACACCGTCTATCTCAAACTGCTTTATCTGCTCAACGGCTGTGGCGGTGCAGTTGCTGCTGCATCCAACCATGATGGGAATGCGGCCGCCTACCAGCTTGATTACATGTTTTACGACCTGCAGACGCTCCTGGGCGTTGAGCGTGGGAGTCTCGGCTGTAGTGCCGAGCACGCACAGGAAATCCGTACCGCCTGCTATGAGGTTTTCCACAATCCGGGTCAGTGTGTCAAAGTCAATCTGACCATCCTGTCTGAACGGTGTGACCAGAGCCACGCCAAGTCCCTTAAAAGGGTAAGAGTAATTCATTGGATGTTATTGTAGGTTTTTCGTTTATCATTTCCAAAAATTCGGCCTCGCTGACCAGCTTGACGCCAAGCTGCTCGGCTTTCTCGCGTTTGGCCGGACCCATGTTGTCGCCAGCCAGCACGAACGATGTCTTGGCCGATATGCTGCCTGAGTTCTTTCCGCCGTGACGCTCTATGAGCTGCTTGTACTCATCGCGTGAATGGTGGTTGAACACACCGCTTATCACAATCGTCTTGTCCAGGAGCAGGTCACTTGTCTCCCCCTGTGTCTCTTCCGCCAGCTCCATCTGAAGTCCGTACTCCTTGAGACGGTTTATCAGCTCGCGGCTGCGGGAGTCACTGAAGAATGTAATGATGCTCTGGGCAATCTTGCTGCCAATCTCGTTGACAGCGGTCAGCTCATCCATAGTGGCGTTCTCAAGCGCCTCCATCGATTTGAATGCGCGGGCCAGTATCTTGGCCACCGTCTCGCCTACAAACCGTATTCCTATGGCGAACAGCACCCTCTCGAAGGGTACCTGGCGGGAGTTCTCAATTCCTCGCACAATATTTACCGCCGATTTCTCACCCAGGCCCTCCAGACGGCAAATGTCTTTAGCCTTGAGAGTGTAGAGATCGGCTATGTCATTTATAAGTCCAGCCTGGTAGAACTGGTCTATGGTCTCAGTGCCCAGACCGTCTATGTTCATGGCTTTGCGGCCTACAAAGTGCTCAATGCGACCTTTGATCTGCGGCGGACAGCTTATGCTGTTGGGGCAATAGTAAGCCGCCTCACCCTCATAGCGTATGAGTTTGGTGCCGCACTCGGGGCAGACATCGGCAAACTTGACGGGATCGCCCAGCAGAAGTGAACGTGAACTCAGGTCCACCTCGGTTATCTTGGGTATAATCTCACCGCCCTTCTCCACATAGACCAGATCGCCTATATGCAGGTCCAGACCCTTTATGATATCGGCATTGTGCAGAGTGGCGCGCTTTACTACGGTACCTGACAGCTGGACCGGATCCAGGTTGGCCACCGGAGTGACAGCACCGGTACGTCCCACCTGATACGACACGCTGTTCAGACGAGTGAGCTGACGCTCGGCCTGGAACTTGTATGCAATGGCCCAGCGCGGTGATTTGGCCTTGAACCCCAGGTTGCGCTGCTGGCGCAGGGAGTTGACCTTGAGCACGATTCCGTCAGTTGCTACCGGCAGGTTCTTACGTTCTGTGTCCCAGTAGTTTATATAGTCAAGCACCTCCTGAATGGTGGTGCATTTCTTCATGTGGTCCGATACCTTGAAACCCCACTTCTGAGCTGCCATCATGTTCTCGTAATGTCCATCACAAGGCAGTTGCTCGCCCAGCAGATAGTAGAGATACGAATCCAGCTGGCGGCGTGACACCTCCTGCGGGTTCTGCAGCTTGAGTGTGCCCGATGCTGCATTCCTGGGGTTGGCAAACAGAGGTTCCTCCATGCGTTCGCGCTCTGTGTTCAGTCTCTCGAACGATGTCCAGGGCATGAGAACCTCGCCGCGTATCTCAAAATTACGGGGCCAGTCTCCTTTCTGCAGTACCAGAGGAACTGATTTTATGGTCCTTACGTTGTCGGTAACGATATCACCCTTGACTCCGTCACCGCGTGTGACAGCCTGTACCAGCTTGCCGTCCTCATAAATGAGCGATATGGAGAGACCGTCGTACTTGAGCTCGCAGCATATCTCAAACGGCTCGTTCAAAAGGCCGCTCACGCGCTGGAAGAACTCGCGGACCTCCTGCTCGCTGTATGTGTTGTCGAGTGAGAGCATCGGATAGCGGTGCTCTGCCTGCTGGAAGCCCTTGCTCAGGTCGCTTCCTACACGCTGTGTGGGTGAATTGGGGTCGTCCAGCTCGGGGTGTCTGGCTTCAAGGTCGGCAAGCTCGTGCATGAGCTTATCGAACTCTATGTCGGAGATGACGGGAGCGTTCTGCACGTAGTACAGATTGTTGTACTTGTGCAGCAATTCACGCAGTTCCAGAATGCGCTGTGTCTCGTTCATATTCTCCTGAGCCAAAAGAGCCGTTTATAGACCGCGAATTTACGCATATTTTTGTAATTTTGCGGCTGGTTTTAGCAAGTAAATATGCGTATTGATATTCTGACTGTATTCCCTGAGATGCTTGAAGGATTCTTCAACTGCTCCATGATGGCCCGCGCCCAGAAGGCTGGCCTGGCTGAGATATGCCTGCATGACATCAGGGACTATACCACCGATAAACACCACAAGACCGATGACTACCCGTTCGGAGGTTGTGCCGGCCTTGTCATGAAGATTGAACCCATTGACCGCCTTATAACCGACCTCAAGTCACAGCGAGACTATGACGAGGTCATCTACACATCGCCCGACGGCGAAACATTCAATCAGCAGATAGCCAACGGACTGTCGCTGCTCAACAACGTCATCATCCTGTGCGGTCACTACAAAGGAATTGATTACCGTATCCGTGAGCACCTCATAACCCGTGAGATCAGCATCGGTGATTACGTGCTTACCGGCGGTGAGCTCGCAGCCGCTGTCATGACAGACAGTATTGTAAGACTTATTCCTGGCGTCCTGTCCGATGAACAGTCAGCCCTCTCCGACTCTTTCCAGGATAATCTCCTGGCTCCTCCGGTCTATACCAGACCTGCCGACTATAAAGGCTGGAAGGTTCCCGATGTGCTGCTTTCTGGCAACCAGGCTCTCATTGACGACTGGGAATTCAAACAGTCTTTGGAGCGGACCAAACGGTTACGTCCTGACCTGCTGAAGTAATTGAGAATTAAGAGTTGAGAATTGAGAATTGAGAATTAATACCAAGAACCTGCGTAAGAACCCGCGATATATAAAAAAGGCTCGGAAAAATTCCGAGCCTTTTTATAATTCTCAATTCTCAATTCTCAATTTTCAATTCGTTTCCAGTGCTCCGATTATATCCTGCACGGAGCCAAATCCATGTCGTGTTAGGTAATCCTCAATTCCGTCAACCACCTTCTCGGAGATGGCGGGATCGATAAAGTTTGCGGTACCGATCTGAATGGCCGATGCGCCTGCAAGCAGGAACTCTATTGCATCGGTCGCAGAGCATATTCCGCCAAGTCCGATGACAGGAATTTTTACCGCTTTAGCCACCTGCCAAACCATACGGAGAGCCACCGGTTTTACAGCGGGTCCGCTCATTCCTCCGGTTATTGTTGAGAGGATGGGACGACGCTTCTCCGCATCGATCGCCATGCCCAGCATGGTGTTTATGAGTGATACACTGTCGGCTCCCGCGCCTTCAACTGCACGGGCTATCTCGGTGATATCGGTCACATTGGGCGAAAGCTTGACTATGAGTGTCTTGCTGTAAGCCTTGCGCACGGCAGCAACCACCTGCGCGGCGCTCTCGGGTTTTACGCCGAATGCCATACCGCCCTGTTTTACGTTGGGGCAAGAGATGTTGAGCTCTATGGCAGGTATGTCATCGAGAGTGTTTATTATACTTGCGGTCTCAGCGTAATCCTCTATGCATGAGCCCGATACGTTTACTATGACGTTTGTCTGGAACTTGCGGACCTCAGGGTAGATGTGGTCTACAAAGTAATCTACGCCCTTGTTCTGCAGACCGACCGCATTAAGCATACCTGATGGTGTCTCGGCCATGCGGGGATAAGCGTTACCCTGACGGGCATGCAGCGTAGTTCCTTTTACAATGATGGCTCCCAGACGGTTAATGTCCATGAAGTCAGCATACTCTGTTCCATAACCAAAAGTGCCCGATGCAGTCATGACCGGGTTCTTGAGCTCGAGTGAGCCTATTTTTGTATTCAGTTGAACCATTTGAGTCTTTCTATCTGGAAAACGGGACCTTCCTTACATACACACACGTTGCCCTGATCGGCGGTATCCTCAACGCAGCAGAGGCAGGCACCTATGCCGCAAGCCATACGGTGCTCGAGCGATACCTCGCAGGCGGTCTCATGCTCCATTGCCCAGCGCGCTATGGCCTTGAGCATAGGTGTGGGACCGCAGGCATATATTCTGTCAAATGACTCGCTGTCAAGAAGCAGGCTGTGTTCGGTAACGAATCCTTTCTCTCCTGCTGAGCCGTCCTCGGTTGTCATGAACAGGTCTCCGTATTTACGGAACTCGTCCTGGCGCAGTATGAAACTCTCGCTGCGTCCGCCGAACAGGAATGTGGGTCTGATACCGCTTTCGGCAAGTTCCTGACCAAGGAACAGCAGGGGTGCCACTCCCACTCCGCCGCCAACCAGAAGGGGTCTGGAAACATGCGTGGTGCGGTAGCTGAATCCGTTGCCAAGAGGCAGCAGTACGTTGACCTTATCGCCGGCCTTGAGTGATGCCAGTGACTCGGTTCCCTGACCTACAATCTGGATAAGGAACTCTACGAGGTTCTCCTTGCGGTCTACGGCGTGAATTGAGATAGGCCTGCGAAGCAGGACCTTGGCCGACGGAACCTGCAACTCGGCAAACTGGCCTGCAACCATATCAGGAAGTGGCTGGTCGCTCTGTAATGTGAGCAGAGTGGCATTATTGCTAACCATACGGTTGGCATAAACCCTCAGATCCAATTGGTATTTCTTCATACTTTATTAATATGGTGGCAAAGATAGTGAAAAAAGAACCTCCCCCGGTTTCCCGAGGGAGGTAATCTGTTCATTCAGCCTTTCAGGCATTCGGATCAATACTCCAGGACATTCTTGAAGTCTCTCCATTCGAGACGTCTCTTATAGTTGAGTAACTGGCCTTTAGGTACGTATAACTTAGCGTTCTGCTTAGCAGCATCATCAAAGGCTACGGGGCAATGTGCCGGCCACAAACCATGTGCGTTTACAAGAGAAAGGTTGGGACAGTTGTTGAATGACTGTGCACCTATGATTCTTACATTACCTCCAAGCTCAACCTCCTCAAGGGCGGTGCAGTTCATGAAGGAGCGGTCACTGATGGCGGTTACAAAGTTGCCTATGGAGATCTTCTTAAGGAAACAGTTGTCCTTGAAGGCCTCGGTGCATATGATGCCTACCTCCTCAGATATCACATAATCTGTAAGTTCCTTCTTGGCGGGATACTTGATAAGCATCCTCTTGTCATTGCTGTAAAGTACGCCGTCAATATCCTGATAGGTCTGGTTGTTCTCGTTGACGGTAATGCTCTTAAGGCCTGTGCAGTCCTTGAATGCGCCGTCAACTATACGGAGAACGCTGAACGGGATGTTGATGGATGTAACGTCGGCGCAACCGTAGAATGCATTCTGGTCAATCTCCATAACGCGGAATACGAACTCGCCGTTCTCACCGGTAATGATGAATGAGGGAATGCTTATGTCGCCCTTGTATGAACTCGGGCCGTCATCAAAGTTCTTTCGGCCATTGGTCCTGTCCCAAGTGAGGGTAACATTTCCAAAATTGTCAAGTATCTTGTAGCACAGCGTATTACCGTCATTGTACTTTACGGTAATGATCTGATCTTGAATCTGGGCGTCAAGCTGTTTAACAAGCATTGTCTGCCACACCTCCTTCTGACCGGTATCTGATACGTTTTTGCTGGAACGACAACCAGTCAGGCACATAGCCGCAATCACGATAGCAAACAGATAATTATTTCTCATAGCTTTAAAGAATTAAGTATTCGGTTACTACAAATATAACCATCGGTTTTTAAAAAATCAAAAAAACCGTATTAATTTTTTAAATTCGATGAAAATTTCTGATATGTGCCATCCTCGAAGAACACCACCACCTCTTTTATTACTTTTTCCTTACATTTCGCGGTGTTGGAATCATCGGTGTTAACCTCTTTATTATTAGCTCTTTTGCGTTGTTTAGGGGTTGCGGGTATCCCTGTGAGGTTTGAAAATTCAAAAGTTTTCTGTACATCGGGCTTGATTTGCTGATTCTCAAAGCCCGGAAAGAACGGATAGTCCTCATCGGCGGGCAGATTCTCTTTTTCTGACATCCCGGGAATGGGGGACCCTTTTCCGTCAAGTAACCATTCAAGTTCTATATCGGGAAATCTGTTGTGGATCGAGGTCACGATTTTAAGACTCGGTTCGTTCCGTCCGCTCAGTATATGTTGAAGAGTCGCTCTCTGGACTCCGATTGATGCGGCGAACTGCGTTGGCGTCATTTTTAGCAGTTCCATCAATTCTACAAGTCTCTCCTTAGTCATAAAACAGCTGATTTTTGGTGTTTGTTACAAATGTATCAAACATTTTTCAGTTCCGCAAGATATATTTGTATTCTCCAATTGTTGTTTACAAAAGTATTAAGCAACAAATGTTGCAGGGTAAATCCAGTATACGTGACACTTCGAGATCCAGGCTCATCTATGAGTTGGAATTTAGTTTGGATATATAGCCTAACTAATTGGAAATAATGATATTATAATTTATTGCATCGCCTGTTTTCGGGAATTCAGCGGTTTTGCATAAACCTTATCCAATGTCTAATGTATTTGTTTAATTCAATACACGTAACTATATTGATATTAAATCAAATAAGCATTCTAATTGGGTTTGTATCACGTTTTGCATAAATACGGACTACCCTGTTTGGCGCTCAGATCAGGTGTTTTGTTGTGTATACAAAAGTATTTCAGCAACTCTACTTTAACGACTCAAACAAATAGATTTGAGTTCGCAAAAACAACAATTGTTTTTGTTAATAAAAATTAAAGGCCACCTTTCGGGCGGCCCTTAAATCCTCAAAATCGCTGAGATTTGAATATTTGAAATTTTCCCCTACATCGGCCTTAAATTTGGGATTTTTGAAAATAGGCCTGATTTAGGGCTGTTTTGTCGCTTTTTAGTGCAGAATCATATATAATAACTCCTTTAAGAGCCCCTCGCCTGTGTTAGAGGAGGCATCTACGCCCTTGCTTTTGGCATCATATCGGCGTATGGTGGTTATTATCTTCATGGTCTGAGTGGCGGTATAGTTGCGCATGCCTGTCGTGTAGTCCCTTACACTCCAGGTGTTCTTAAGGTCAAGTTGGTCAGCTATACCCCTATCCGTCTTGTCAGGAGCGTAAAATGCGAGCATCAGATTGGCAAAATACGGGAAAATGGCGGCTGTAACCAGCTGTATGGGATATGTCTTGGGGTTGCTCTCGTAATAAGCGGCTATTTTGTTGGCCTTTAGCACGTTCTTGTTTATTATGGCATCACGGAACTCGAATATGTTGTAGTCCTTGCTTATGCCCACATGTTCCTCTATGAACTCCGGGGTGATCTCCTTGACCCCTTCAGGGAGCGCTGTGACAAGCTTTTCGAGCTCTCCGTTCATGCGGCAGAGGTCGGCTCCTACCGACTCGCTCATCATGGAGATACCCTTTGTGGACATCTTCAGGCTGCGTTCGCTCAGGAACTCCTCTACAAACTGAGGCAGATCATCCTCCTTGACCTTCTTGGATTCGAACAGGACGCCGTTTTTCTCTATCACGGCAACTATCTTCTTGCGCTTGTCCAATGAGCCGTTCTTGTGGCAGAATACCAGTACGGTGCTTGTCTGGGGCTGCTGCAGATATGCGGAGAGTATGTCCGATGCACTGCCGCCCGATTCCGACTCCTTCTTGAACAGATGCTGGGCCTCCTTGACTATGATGACCTGGCGGTCTGCGCCCATCGGATATGCCCTGGAGCGCTGTATGACCTCATTCATGCTGGTCTCATTGCCGTACAGGACAATCTGGTTGAAGTCTCTTGCCTCTTCCGGGAGGGCATGTTCCCTTATATAATCGGATATGGAATCTATAAAGAAGGGTTCATCGCCCATAAGGAAATAAACCGGGCTGTAGACTCCCTTTTCGAGCTGTTTTATTAACTGGCGGTATGCGCTTCCTGATGTTGCCATTTCAAATGTAATTAGTAACTTCGCGGTTAGACTGCCTCGTGAAGCAGTAATTACAAAGATATGACTGATAATTTGAATTTGCCACCTTTTGAGCCGAAAATATCCGAACAGGCAGGCAAATACTCCGTTTGGGACCCTATTCGTAAGATCTGGACCGCCCTCACCCCTGAGGAACAGGTAAGACAGGCCTTTGTGTCATATCTTATTAACTATAAGGGTTATCCCATGTCTCACATAGCCAATGAGCAGGCTATAGAACTGAATGGAATGAGCCGCCGATGCGATTCCGTGGTCTATGACAAGGCTGGTAACCCCAAGGTGATTGTAGAATATAAGCGCCCTACCGTGACTATCTCGCAAAAGGTCTTTAACCAGATAGCCCGATATAACCTGGTTCTCCACGTAGATTACCTGATAGTCAGCAACGGACTCAAGCACTATTGTGTCAGGATGGACTATGACGCTGGCCGTTATTTGTTTGTGGGGGATATTCCGGAATATAGTGACTTGTAATTGCTCGCACCTGTGGTGCTCGTTTTTTTTTGACTTTCTTGGCCTTCGGCCTTGAAAGTCCGGGACAGAATCCTATCTGCGT
>JBGURN010000139.1:0-29550 GCA_045131955.1 Bacteroidaceae bacterium | reverse complement strand
GCGGGAGCATAAGGTATATGCAGACAGCCAGACAGTGCAGCACATCCTCAATCGATGCATCATCAATGAAAGGTATGGTGAACCTGTTTTCCAGTCCTATGTAGCGGTAGGTAATCTCAGTCGAGTTCTCACCCTTTACGACCGATGATATGAACAGCGGCTTATCCTGGTTCTTGCGCGACCAGGCAATCTCGCGCGATGTAATGACGCACTTATCGACACAGCTCTGTATCAGGTCGTTATCGCTGTTGTATATGACCACGTCACTGTCCCTGAACAGATGCAGTTTCTCCATGCACTTGTCCTGGAGCGACTGGAAATTCTCCTGATGAGCAAGTCCTATGTTGGAGAGAATTCCTATGGTCGGCTTGATGATTTTCCAGAGCTGGCGCATCTCATCCTTCTTGGAGATGCCGGCCTCAAAGATTCCTATCTCGGACTGTTTGTTCAGAAGCCAGACCGACAGGGGAACACCTATCTGTGAGTTGTAGCTCTTGGGAGAGCGTGTCACTGCATAATCAGGCTCAAGCAGCTGGTAGAGCCACTCCTTGATCATGGTCTTGCCGTTACTGCCCGTGATTCCTATTATGGGTATGTCAAAATTCTTACGGTGTGCGGCGGCAAGGGCCTGGAGTGCCGCAAGCGTATCCCTTACCAAAAGGAAATTGGAGCCCTCATACTCCTCAATGCTATCAGGCAGGCTGCTTACCACAAAGTTCCTCACGCCCCTGTTATAGAGTTCGTGTATGTAGTTGTGACCGTCATTGCGGCGGCTTACGAGAGCAAAAAAAATGGTCTCTGTGGGGAAACAGAGAGAGCGGCTGTCTGTGAGTAGCCATGATATCACTGCAGGACAGTGTCCGTACCTCTCGGCACCTGTCATGACCACTATATCGTCTATGGAATAAGTCATTATATGCTGTAGATTTCTTCTTTTGCCAAAGATAACCATTATTTCGGTTATTTGTACTCCGGCACGCTCCAACCTTGGTCACCATAATAAAAAAACAATATATGAGTTAAAATAGCAGTATATTCATGCGATTTTTGGTACATTTGCCGCTTGAACAACAAAAGACAGAGGATGCAGAAAGCTGAAGAGGATATTTCCAGTAAGGTCCTGCTTGACAAGATTGACTCTCCGGATGACCTCAAGAAATTGAGTCCGGCCCAATTGCCGCAGGTTTGCAGCGAGCTCAGACAGATGATAATTGACGAGCTCTCACATAATCCGGGACATTTCGGCTCCAGCCTTGGAACCGTTGAACTTACTGTGGCTCTTCACTATGTATTCAACACCCCCGATGACCGTATTGTATGGGACGTAGGCCACCAGGCATACGGCCACAAGATACTTACCGGTCGCCGCGACAGATTCTCCACCAACCGTAAGCTGGGCGGACTCCGCCCCTTCCCCTCTCCCGAGGAGAGCGAATATGACACCTTTACGGCTGGTCATGCATCGAACTCCATATCGGCAGCGCTGGGTATGGCGGTAGCCGACAAGCGCAACGGACATGCCTCACGCCGTGTGGTGGCTGTGATCGGTGACGGCGCCATGAGCGGCGGTCTGGCATTCGAGGGCATAAACAACGCATCCATCACTGACAACGACCTGCTCATAATCCTGAATGACAACAACATGAGCATATCGCAGAGCGTAGGCGGCATGCGCAGCTACCTCACGCAACTGCAGACCTCACGCTCCTACAACAAGTTCCGCTACATTGTGTCACGCGTGCTTGACAAGCTGGGACTCATGACCGAGCAGCGCCGCCGTAAGATCATACGCCGCAACAACCACATCAAGATAAAGCTCACCAACCAGAACAACATGTTCGAGGGTATGGATATCAGGTATTTCGGACCTGTGGACGGTCACAACGTCCAGAACCTGGTTCGCATACTGCAGAATATCAAGAACATGCACGGCCCCAAGCTCCTGCACATCCAGACAGTCAAGGGCAAGGGCTACGAGCCGGCCGAGAAGGACTCAGCCATCTGGCACGCACCAGGCCTGTTCGACAAGGTAACCGGCGAGCGTATAATACGTTCAGGAGCAGGCCAGCCGCCTCTCTTCCAGGACGTGTTCGGACAGACCCTGCTGGAACTCATGCGTGAGAACTCCAAGATCATAGGAATCACTCCCGCCATGCCCATAGGATGCAGCATGGACATACCCATGAAAGAGTTCCCCGACCGCTGCTTTGACGTAGGTATAGCCGAGGGCCATGCAGTCACATTCTCAGGCGGTCTTGCCAAGGAGGGCCTCATGCCATTCTGCAACATCTACTCCTCATTCATGCAGCGCGCCTATGACAACGTGATACATGATGTGGCCATCCAGAAGCTTAACGTAGTGATTTGCCTGGACCGCGCCGGTCTTGTAGGCGAGGACGGCCCCACCCACCACGGTGCGTTCGATTTGGCGTTCCTGCGTCCCATCCCGGGACTTACCATAGCATCGCCTTATGACGAGATAGAGTTGCGCAACCTCATGTACACCGCACAGCTCCCCGACCAGGGTCCCTTTATAATCCGATACCCACGCGGCCGCGGCATACTGACCGATTGGCGCAAGCCCATGGAGCCCGTAGTTGTGGGAACCGGACGCAGGATCAGGGACGGAAAGGATGCGGCAGTGCTCTCCATCGGCCCCATAGGCAACCTGGCGGAACAGGCCATCAGGAGTTGGGAGAAGGAGAGCGGACTCACCGCCGCCCTTTATGACATGCGTTTCCTCAAGCCTATCGATACCGACATCCTTACCGAAGTCGGAAAGAAATACAGCCGTATCATCACCATCGAGAACGGCACCGTGACCGGAGGACTCGGTTCGGCCGTGATGGAGTTCATGGGAGATAACGGTTACACTCCTACCATCAGACGTCTGGGCCTGCCCGACCGCTTTATAGAGCATGGTTCCACGCCTGAACTGCTTCATATCTGTAACATTGACGAAGAGGCTGTCATCAATGCCTTACGCGAGCTGACAGGCTCAAAAAAGAGTGACAAATGAGAATAGTAATTGCAGGAGCCGGAAATGTAGGTACTCACCTTGCCAAACTGCTGGCCGGCGAGAACCAGGACATTATCCTCATTGACGAGAGCGAGGACAAGCTGAGCCGTATGGACTCAAGCTTTGACCTTATGACAATACAGGAATCACCGGTATCACTTTACGGACTCAAGGAGGCCGGCGCAGGAGCTGCCGACCTGTTCGTAGCCGTAACTCCCGATGAGAGCCGTAACCTCATATCCTGTCAGCTGGCCCATTTCCTGGGAGCCAAGAAGACCGTAGCCCGAATAGACAACTACGAATATCTCCAACCCAAGAACAAGGAGTATTTCTCAAGCATCGGCGTGGACTCACTCATCTACCCCGAGATGCTGGCCGCCAAGGATATCGTTGACGGAATGAAGCTGAGTTGGATACGTCAGTGGTGGGAATTCGCAGGCGGTGCCCTGGTCATGATGGGTATCAAACTGCGTGACAACGCCCAGATTCTTGACAAGCCTCTTGCCGAACTGGGTAAGGAACTCCCCTACCACATAGTTGCCATCCTGCGTGAGGGTGAGACCATCATCCCGAGCGGTAACGACACCATGCAGGCCGGTGACCTGGTCTATTTCATGACCATGAAGAAGCATATCCCCCATATCCGCAAGATTGCCGGAAAGGAGGAGCTGCCCGATGTACGTGACGTCATCATCATGGGAGGCAGCCGTATAGCCGTACGTACAGCACAGCTGGTGCCCGACTACATGAACCTCAAGATCATAGAGAGCGATATAAACCGATGCAACCGTCTGACCGAGCTTGTCGAGGACCGCGTCATGATCATCAACGGTGACGGCCGTGACCCGAGCCTGCTCATGAGCGAGGGCATCCAGCACACCGAGGCCTTCGTAGCTCTCTCCGACAACTCCGAGACCAACATCCTGGCCTGTCTGGCCGCCAAGCGCTTTGGCGTGACCAAGACCATAGCCGAGGTCGAGAACATAGACTATATCAACATGGCCGAGAAGCTGGATATCGGAACCGTAATCAACAAGAAGAAGATTGCCGCCAGCCATATCTACCAGATGATGCTTGATGCCGACGTTACCAACGTCAAGTGCCTCACATTCGCCAATGCCGATGTAGCCGAGTTCAACGTCATGGAAGGCGCCAAGATAACCCGCAGCCTCGTCAAGGACATCTCGCTGCCCCGTGGAGTCACCATCGGCGGCCTGATACGCGACAAGGAGGCCATCCTTGTAACCGGTAGCACCCAGATACTGCCCGGTGACCATGTAGTGGTATTCTGTCTGGAAGGAATGATCAAGACTATAGAGAAGTATTTCAATTGATACACGTAAAGATCATACACCGAATCCTGGGAGTCCTGCTTCTGATTGAAGCCGGCATTCTCCTGCTGTGTGCACTTCTGCCTCTCTTCTATGGTGAGAACGATCTGTTCGGATTCATCATGGGTTCACTCCTGGCCGCCTGCTTTGGCATGTTACAGATGATGATAGGCAAGAGCGCCCGTAACAGGGAGGGGGCCATGTCCCGCCGTGACGGCTACATTGTGGTAGCCATCAGCTGGGTTCTCTTCTCGGCATTCGGAAGCCTGCCCTACTACGTAAGCGGATATATTCCCTCGTTCACCGATGCCTACTTTGAGACCATGTCCGGTTTCACCACCACCGGTGCCACCATCCTCAATGACATCGAGGCCATGCCGCACGGATTGCTGTTCTGGCGCAGCCTCACACAGTGGATAGGAGGTTTGGGTATTGTATTCTTCACGGTAGCCGTACTACCTATATTCGGAGTCGGTGAGGTACAGCTGTTCGCCGCCGAGGCCATCGGTCCCACACACGGCAAGCTTCACCCTCGTATAAGCGTGAGCGGCCGCTGGATCATTACGGTATACGTGCTTATAACCGTGCTGTGCGCCGTCTCTCTGAGACTCTGCGGCATGGGTGTATTCGATAGCGTGAACCACGCCCTCTGCACGGCAGCTACCGGCGGATTCTCCACCAAGAACGCCAGTATTGCCTACTTCAACTCGCACAGCGTGGAGTATGTCATAACATTCTTCATGTTCCTGTCAGGTATCAACTACGGACTGCTGTTCTTTGTGGCTTTCCGTGGCAAGTTACGCAAACTCACTGAGGACACTGAGTTCAAGTGGTATCTCACCATCACGCTGCTGTTCACCGCCATAATTGCCATCGGACTCTATATATCCACTCCCTACAACGGAGGTGCATCGGTCCGCAACGCCCTGTTCCATGTGACAGCCATCATAACCACGACAGGATTCACCACCACTGACTACACCCAATGGCCTCCGTTCATATGGATGCTCCTGGGTCTTGCCATGTATTTCGGTGCCTGCGCAGGTTCTACATCGGGAGGTATGAAATCAATCCGCATAGCCATCCTGTTCAAGTCCATGCGTAACGAGTTCAACCGCATACTGCACCCCAACGCAGTACTGCCCGTACGTGTAAGCGGCAAAGTGATACCGCCCGCCACCAAGCAGAGCGTGCTCACCTTCAGCGTATTCTTCTTTGCGCTTGTGTTCCTGGGATGGTTCTTCTATCTGGCCATAGGAATTGATATTGCCGATGCATACGGTACCTCACTCGCATGCCTGAGCAACATAGGTCTTACAATAGGAGATCACGGATGCAACATATCGTGGGGCGATATGCCTGCTATAGGAAAGTGGTTCTCAACCTTCCTTATGCTGGTAGGACGACTGGAGGTGTTCAGTGTCCTGCTGATTCTCACCCCCTCTTTCTGGAAGCATAGATAAGAGACGCTTCATCTCATCTCTCATACGCTGGTACATCTCACACTCACGGTAGTGTGTGTTCTTGCGTATTGCCTCTTCAAGACTCATCTGGCTGTGCTGATATGCGCTAATCTCGTTGCGGTACTGCTGCTCGTGCATGGCGTAACGGCGTATCTCGGCCTCACGCTCCTGACGCAGCACGGTACAGATGGGAATAAGCAGTTTCATGATCACGTTCTCCACCAGATGGTGTCCCTGCAGGAACAGATAGGTGTTATCCTCCCTCACGCCCATATCGGTCAGTTCCTTATGCATGGCGGCCACCTCATCTATAGCCTCGGGGTAGTTGTGTTCAAGATAACGCACCTTACGGGCCACACGTTCGCTCACGCCTGCAAGGGCGCCCTCCGGATGACGTACATCGACTGACTTGAGACGCACGTCAATATTGAGGTCCTGCATGCTGAACTCGTTGTGTTTCTTCTTGCGGTAGAACCACACGTTCCACACGAACAGCGGATATACGGCCTTGGAGTAGAGCTCCATGAATGCAGGGAAGTCAATCAGACGGTGATCGTTGAGGGTGCACTGCACACATATCTGATGCAGGCTGCCGGCCCAGCACTGGTAGTTCTCAATGGCATATGTGTAGGTCTGTATCACATAGGGATTGGAGTTCATCTCACGTGACGTCTGGGTCACGCCCTGGAGCAGCCAGTCATAATCGCTGTCCACGCAGGCAATCAGGTTCCTGCCGAGTGAGTTGTGTTCTATGCACGAACGCAGCGCCGATTTCTTGCCCTTGGTCAGGCCACCGCGGTTGGGCAGCATTATCTGGAAATAGTAGTCGGGAGTCTCGAACTCGTCAAGCAGGAGTCGCCAGAAAGAGACATCGTCATAGCTCTCCACAAAGGCCACGATACGACCTCTGCGCTTTCCGGGCAGAAGCCTGTCTGAAGCCTCAAAATAACGGGAGCTTATGTTGTCGGTGAGCCTCTTCATAAAAGAACCACCTCCTAAACCGTTATGTCCTCCACATCACACACGGCATCCATCCAGCCGTCCATTATCAGTGCCGGAGAGTGCGTGGTCATTATAATCTGTACGTTGGGGTTGAGTGAGCGTACACGCTGTATGAGCTGCTGCTGCCACTCTATATGGAGTGAAATCTCCGGCTCGTCCATGAGCAGGACGCCGGGAGTCATATCCTGTACCAGGGTGGTCAGCATAATCACAAGCAGCTGTTTCTCACCCGATGAGAGGTTATACGGAAGCAGTCGCACTCCGAACTGGTCAAACAGTATCTCGTTGCTGTTACGGACTATCTTCTTACCAGTGTCAAGGAACAGCTCATCCATATAATCCATGAACTTAATCTTGGGGGCCGATATCTCCTGCGCCTCACGTATCTTCTCGGGATCACCCGATGTAAGGAGTTGTATGGTGCGGTTGCCTATATTCACCTGATAATCCAGATAGCGGCGCTGCAGTTTGTAAAGCTGCCAGTCCAGTTCCGATATCACGCTCTTGTCCGACATCTTCTCCAGCAGGTTGCTGTGCATGAGCGGACGGTCTATGCTACGGATCACGTCATACTTGACCTTAGTGGAACCCTCGGGGAAATACTCAATCTGCACCTCAGGGGTCTCTTCCTGTCCGTCGCCCAGCAGGTAGTCAAGACGGGCCACGGTCTTGTTCAGAATGGTGCTCTTGCCTGTGCCGTTCACACCACTCAGGATATTCACATCGGGACGCAGGTTCCATACGATGTGCTTTCTGCCCCAAAGGGAGTTGATTTCAATACGGCTTATGCCGCTTGCGTATCCGCTTTCCATAATAGTCTCGTTTACGGGTTCTGTCGGTAAAAGTATGAAAAAAAAAGAAGAGTTACCAGAGGTACCTCTTCTCTTTTTTTGGCGGCGCGTGATTCACATCAAACGATACCCAATGATATTTATAAAAAGGACTATCTAATTTTAGTGGCAACCGCTTTGACAATCATTTGTCATTGCAATTGCGCTACAAAGATATTCTTTATTTTTTTATTTGGTAATTATTGAGTGCTATTTAAAAGATTTTTTGCAGTTTATAACATTTGAAACAACTCGTTAACGACCAAAAAAGCACTATAAATCAGCATATTTCAAGTCCGTCAAGCAGTTCCAGATAGGTCGGAACAGCCTCTTCCAACTCTCCCATTTTCACAAATTCATCGGCTGTATGAGAGCGTGAAGACTCTCCGGGACCCATTTTGAAAGAGGGGCAGTCCAGTATGGCCTGGTCCGAAAGTGTGGGTGATCCGTAAGGAACCTTTCCCATCATTACAGCTTTCTGAATGATAGGATGCTGTATGTCTATCCTTGAAGAATTGAGGTTGAAGGAACGTGCCTTGACCTCACACCACTCGGGCAGACTTGCGCTTATCATATCGAATATCCTGTGATTCGAGTAGAACTCGTTACTCCTTATATCGGCTGTGAATGTGCAGATATCGGGAATGACATTATGCTGTGTTCCCGAGTTGATCATGGTCACAGTCATCTTGACCGGTCCAAGCAGATCGGACTGCTCCGGGAACTTAAAGTCACGCAGCATGGCAATCACATCCAAGGCACGGTAGAGAGCGTTGATGCCCTCGTTACGTGCGGCGTGACCCGACTTGCCGTGTACGGTAAAGTCAAGCACCATAAGACCCTTCTCGGCCACAGCAGGCTGCATGCCGGTAGGCTCGCCTATAATAGCCACGTCAACCTTGGGAAGGGAGCCCACTGCCAGCTTCATGCCGCCCACTCCGTTCACCTCCTCCTCGACCGTAGCCAGGAACAGAGGATTATAGGCCTGTGGCTTGCTGTCCAGCTCATAGAAGGTGTAGAGCAGCGATACCAGCCCCGCGCTGTCGTCATTGCTTCCCAGACCGTAGAGCTTGCCGTCCTCCTCAACCGGAGTAAACGGGTCCTTGGTCCAGCCCGACACCGGCTTTACGGTATCCATATGACTGTTCATGAGAATGGTGGGCTTGGACGGGTCATAACTGTGGGGGTAGCACAGAAGATTCAGCCCTATGCACTGGGGAGTATAGCCGTGTTTCTCCATATCGGCCTTTATTAAAGCCGATACCTCCTGCTCAGAACGTGTCACTGAAGGTGTGCTTATGACCTTCTTGAGCAGCTGCAGCATGTCTTGAAATGATTTAAACATACTGCAAAAATAAGTATCATTCTTGAAATGTGCCTCTTTCGCGGGCCGAAAGTTCCCTCAGTATACTGATGCTGAACGGCAGGGCGATTGAGAATGTAATGACATCGGCAGTTGCCATTGTAGCCTCCAGGCCATCAAGTCCCCAGATGTAGGGTAGTATGAAAAGCGTAGGATAGAAAGCGAACCCGTGACGGCTCATGGCCAGCAGGGTGGCGCGTCCGGTACGTCGTATGTTCTGCAACAGCATGTTGGTGGGGGTGGTCAGACCCACGAGCGGGAATGCCACGCACTGCCAACGCAGCACGCTTGCCCCTATCCTTATAAGTTCGGGATCCTCATCACGGAAAAACGCGATTATCTCAGGGGCGTAAATCCAACCCCATGCAGACATCACTATAAGCACAATCACGCACACCTGTATGGTGAACCTGTACGACTGGCTTACGCGGCCGTATAGTTTGGCGCCCCAGTTGAATCCGCATACCGGCTGGAATCCCTGGCCCACGCCAAGAATCACCGCCATAGCGCACTGCATGATCCTGGCCACCACCGTGAAGGCGGCTATGGTCGATGCCTTCTGTCCCTCCAGTGCCCAGCTGGCGGCTGCCCAGTTCATGCATATGGCCGATATGCTGGAGAGCGACTGGCGCATGAGTGACGGAAGTCCTCCTGCCCCGATTTCACGGTATCGGGCCAGCGACGGAGCGAAATTACGCAGACGTATATGCACGTTTCCAGGCCATTTGGTAGCCCATAGAAGCAGGCACCACGATATGAACTGACTTATCAGGGTGGCCAGCGAGGCACCGCTCACCCCCATCTCCAGATGGTTTATGAGCAGCCAGTCAAAGAATATGTTCAGCACCGCTCCCGCCGCTATGCCTATCATGGCAAGCATGGCGTTACCCTGCAGACGCAGCTGGTTGTTCAGTGTCATCTGCGATATCAGGAACGGGGTTGCTATAAGTATCCACCTAAGGTAGGCATTGGAATAGGGAACCACATCGGGTGTGGCACCGAGCAGACGTGACAGCGGAGTCATGAACAGCCAACCCAGCACCATGAACACCAATCCTATCAGGAACGATGACAGGAAACCGGTGGCTGCCATCTTGCCTGCGCCCTCGGTATCACGGGCACCCAGCGCACGTGACATGTAGTTTCCCGACCCGTGCCCAAAGAAGAATCCCGTAGCCTGGATAAGTGACTGATATGCGAAAGCCACACCGACACCCGCCGTAGCGACAGTGCTGATGTGGCCCACAAACCATGAATCTACAATATTGTAGATGGCCGATATGGACATGCTGATGATGGTTGGCACCGCCAGGCTAAGTACCAGCCGTGGAACCGGTGTCTCCGTGAGTCTGCGGTAACGCGCCTCACTCCTCAGTATGTCATTATTATCGCTGTGCACCAAAAAAACGACGGAAAGGGGTCTGACCCCAATCCGTCACAAAGGTACTCATTATTTATAGAATTCCATGCTCTGGGCAGTCCAGGTCATTACAACGCTGTAATGACCCTCCACCTGTGAGCGGGAGTAGTCCAGGAACACCTTGAGTGACTTGTCAAACAGGTCGGGAGTCTCGATGGAGTCACGCAGAAGCAGTGTGCTCATTACGCAGTAGGCTGCGCTCTCCATCAGACGGCGGCCGCAGAAATCATTCATCTCGGTCTCCTTCTGGTCAAGCACATGAGCGGTCATGGCATCCAGCTTCTCAACCATGGCGCTGATGGCTGCCTTGCTGTCAGACTCGGGCAGTGTAGCCAGCATATCCTTTACGTACTGTGAATATACGCCGCTGGTTACATAACGTAGTGCTGCCACCACCTGAAGCTGTGTGGTACCCTCATAGATTGAGGTGATACGGGCATCGCGGTACAGACGCTCGCATGTATAGTCACGCATGAATCCGGAACCTCCGTGTATCTGTATGCTGTCATATGCGTTCTGGTTGGCAAACTCACTGGTCATACCCTTGGTGATAGGTGTCAGGGCATCGGCCAGACGGCTGTAACGCTTGCTCTCCTGACGCTCCTCGGGGGTAAGTGTACGCAGTTTTGCTATTGCATCAAGTGACTTGTAAATGTCAACGTAACGTGATGTCTCATACATGAGTGAGCGTGATGCCTCAACCTTGGCCTTCATCACTGCCAGCATCTGATATACTGCAGGGAATGTATCGATGTTACGGCCAAACTGACGGCGCTCTGCAGCATAGGCTACAGCCTCACGCCATGCGGCATCCTGAATGCCCACGCTCTGGGTGGCAATACCTAAGCGGGCACCGTTCATAAGTGACATAACATATTTGATAAGGCCCAGACGGCGGTCACCGCAAAGCTCAGCCTTGGCATTGTTGAACACCAGCTCGCAGGTGGGTGATCCGTGAATACCCATCTTATCCTCAATACGGCGAACGTTAACGCCGCCGTTACGCTTGTCATAGATAAAGAGTGACAGTCCGCGACCATCGGTTGTGCCCTCCTCACTGCGGGCCAGTACCAAGTGGATGTCGCTGTCACCGTTGGTGATGAAACGCTTTACACCGTTAAGCCTCCAGCAGCCGTTCTCCTTGTCCTCAGTTGCCTTGAGCATTACGCTCTGCAGGTCACTGCCGGCATCCGGCTCGGTCAGGTCCATTGACATGGTGGCACCCTCGCTGGCCATCTTGAGGTATTTCTCTTTCTGCTCAGGGCTTCCGAACTCGTTTATGGTATCGGCGCAAGACTGCAGGCCCCATACGTTCTGGAACGATGCATCGGCACGGGAAATCATCTCACCTACTGCACTGAATACGGTTACAGGCATGTTCAGACCGCCGTACTGACGGGGAAGTCCGAATCCTGACAGACCGGCCTGATGCATTACCTTGAGGTTCTGCGCAGTACCCTCAGAGTACTGAACACGGCCGCCGCTGCAGTGTGAGCCCTCACGATCCACAGACTCGGCGTTGGGTGCAATCACCTCATCGCATACGCTGCCGGTGAGTTCCAGCACACGGTCAAAGTTATCCATGGCATCGGCCAGGTCAGAGGGTGCAAAGTCATACTTGCCTGCCTCTGAATAGAAGTTCTCCTTGAGCTCCACGATGCGCTCCATAAGCGGAGAGTGCATACGGGCGCTCAGTTCGGGTGTATCCTTATATTTGTTCATTTTGAAATCTCCTTTAAGTTACGGATCATTTTGGGAATCACATCCTCCACGCGGCCGGTCACTACGTAATCGGCAATGGCGTTGATGGGTGCATCGGGATCCTGGTTGATTGACATGATGAGGCTGCTCTCACGCATACCTGCTATATGCTGGATCTGGCCCGATATACCGCAGGCTATATAGAGCTTGGGGCGTACGGTAAGGCCTGTCTGACCTATCTGACGGTCATGGTCCACGAAACCGGCATCGACAGCGGCACGGCTTGCGCCAACCTCGGCATGCAGGGTCTCGGCCAGTTTGAACAGCATGTCAAATCCCTCGCGGCTACCCATTCCGTAACCGCCGGCAACTACTATGCTGGCGCTGTCCAGATGGTGTGAGGGTTTCTGCATGTGACGCTCAATCACGCTGACAGCCAGGTCAGCCTGACTTACATAGTCGGTTACCTTATGCTTTACTATCTCACCCTTATAGTCTGCCTTGAGAATCTCATTCTTCATGACACCCTGACGTACGGTCGCCATCTGGGGACGGTGGTCGGGGTTCACGATGGTGGCAATGATATTGCCGCCGAATGCGGGACGGATCTGATAGAGCAGGTTCTCATATACCTTACCGGTCTTCTTGTCCTCATACTCACCGATCTCAAGGTTGGTGCAGTCAGCTGTAAGTCCGCTGCCCAAGGCCGATGATACCCTGGGGCCCAGGTCACGGCCAATGACGGTTGCACCCATGAGCGCAATCTGCGGCTGCTCCTCCTGGAAGAGTTTTACCAATATGGCTGAGTGAGGTGCTGTAGTATAGGGAGCCAGGCTCTTGTCATCAAACACATGCAGTACGTCAACACCGTAAGGAAGTATCTGCTTGTCTATGCTGTCCAGTCCGCTGCCTATGGCAATGGCCTCAAGCTTTACGCCCAGCTGGTTTGCAAGTGAACGGCCCTTGGTGAGCAGTTCCTGACTGACTGGAGCCACCTGGACTCCTTCCAGTTCGCAATATACGAATATGCTGTTCATGGCTTATCCTATTATATGGTTAACGGCCAGTTCCTCAATGAGTGCGGCTATCTCCTTTTCATCGGCACCATAGCGCTTGCTCTCCTTGGCCTGGAATACTATGTTCTCAATCTTCTTTACCTTGGTGGGTGAACCTGACAGTCCGCACTTGGCGGGGTCGGCGTTTACATCGGCCACGGTCCAGGCGGGTACCTCGTAGTTCTTGCGGCCCATGAGCAGGCGGGCGTTACGCGGGCGGCAGGGTGCGGCGCTTCCGTTCACTGTGAGCAGGCAGGGCAGCGGAGCCTTCACGGTCTCCACGCCACCGGTGATCACACGCTTTACAGTTACGCTCTTGGCATCCATATCCAGCACCTCCTCCACATATGTGATCTGGTTCAGTCCCAGTTTCTCAGCTACCTGCGGTCCTACCTGTGCGGTATCGCCGTCAATAGCCTGGCGTCCACCTATTATTATATCAAACTTGCCTATCTTGCGGATTGCGGTTGACAGGGCATATGATGTGGCCAGTGTATCGGCTCCTGCAAACAGACGGTCGGTCAGAAGATAACCTCCGTCAGCTCCACGGAACACGCCCTCCATCACTATCTCCTTTGCTCTCTCAGGACCCATAGTGAGCATTGTCACTGTGCTGCCGGGGAAACGGTCCTTGATGGCAAGGGCCTGCTCCAGGGCATTGAGGTCCTCCGGGTTGAACACTGCCGGAAGTGCGGCACGGTTTATGGTGCCGTCGGCATTCATGGCGTCCTTACCAACCTGACGGGTATCGGGCACCTGCTTTGCCAAAACTATTATATTGAACTTTTCCATAGGGGTAGCAAAGATACGGATAAACCTACCCCTAACCTTTTGGTGGTGTGACAAAACGGGGCGTTTTGCACAGTCTTTCTCATTTTGTAAAGTCCGCCGAGTGTCCGGTTTCAGGACGCAACGTTCCGAGGCTCCGCCGGACATCCGGTTTGGGGACGCAACGTTCCGCGACTACTCGTGCTCCCTCCAAGGCCTAAACATCGATCGCCTCCGTCTTAGTCCCCTTCGGGGCCTAACCGTCGTTGAACGCCACGATGTTCTTAACGGCCTTTCCGGGGCTCTCGCTTAACGTCGCTTCACTGATGGTCCCAAAACCGGATGTCCGGCTCCTGCAAAGGGAAACTGAAGAGCGTGAGGTTGGGTTGGTTTTATTTCCAGAAGTCAACCCAGGTTTGCTCTTCATCGGGGAGTTGCTGGACATCGGGCTTGTAGTCCGGGTTGGGGATGTACCAGGCGGTGGATTCGTAGAAATCCTGGAGTTCTTTGGAGTTGAATATGTAGCCTCTGTAGGCAAAGGGCAGGTTCTTCAGGATCCGACGCTGGTCCGGGGTAAACCGGTCATAATAGGTCTCATCTTTTGAGACAGTACCATCGGACTCTATTTGTTCGTATTGTGCCTTGTAAAGATTAACAAAAGATTCCGGGTTGTAAGAATCTCTACCATCCTCTTTTTTTATGTGCCATGACCAGGGGCCCCAGATAAAGTCACGGGTGATTCGCAACTCACCGTCAGGATGGAAGTTCTCCTTACGGAATCTGATGCGTCCCTGCTGCATGTGAAAGAAAAGGCTGTCCGACTCTTCCTGATATTGAGTTGTTCCTATAAGCTTTTTCCCGACACCCAGAATTTCCCATTCATCCAGACTCTTAAAGAACGTGGGAGAGATATGGAACGATGTATGGTCGCCCATATCCACGTAAAGCGTAAAGTCATCAATCTGGTGGTTGGCCCAGCGGTTAGCCGCAGTCAGGATATAGAAGAACTCTTTAGTGAATCCGTTACGTGCATCCGCCATGTCAAAGTCATAAGTGTGCTGAATAATATTCAGACCCGGACGGAACCTGGCGTTGAAATGATATACATATAACGGATGGTCAACAGGCCCTTCATCAGCATCAGAGTTCGCCCATAAACCCTCATCCTGAATCTTTCCGTCAACATAATACTGCGTATCTATTAATTTTCCGTTTTCATAGTGTCGGGAAACATGTGCCACCTCAAAATCAAGAGGCTCACCGTTCATCACCACCTTGAAATTACGCATAAACGGATGTTCCGGGAAAATCTTTATAGACTCTTCATTGATAGGAATACTCGGCTCCTCCGCCTCAAATCCCACCAGGACCTCCTTCTCACCAACCGGATTAAAGAATTCATAATATACGGTAACCTCAATCCTGTCATCCACACGGTTCAGCGTGAGCACCTCTTTCTGAACGCGGATATCGGTCTCGACAATAGGAATCAAATGATTACCCTCAGCGTAGAATGCGCCGTCATTGGCGTACGCTACGGCTACAGAAATAAGGCAAACAATAAAGGAAAGGACTTTTCTCATCACAGGTTATTTATAGGGTTGTTTCGCAAATATACTAAGTATCGCTAAGACTTACTCCTCGAGCATGGACTTTTGGTTCTGGCGCTCCAGCTTGTGGAAATCGGAACCGGTCTTGACCTTGGCGATGGTAGCTATTACGGCGTTGTAGAGTTCGCTACCCTCACGGTAATCACCCGGGCAGGCAAAGTTTACGCGGCCTCTCTGTACCAGGTTGCGGGCCTGTGCGCGGCTGGAATCGTTGCCGGGCTTGTAAATGGCTATGGAGTGGCCACCCTCGCCCTTTACTATGCGCATGCTGGGGATATCGGTCTCACCGTCACCAAAGTAAATCATGTTATGGAACGGTACGGGGCGGCCCTCATCGGGCATGGAGTCATTGATCTGGGCATTGCGCCATATGTCGTAGATACCCTTGTTGATCATGAATATGAACTGGGTCTTTGAGGTGAAATCCACTGCCACGGCGGGCCAGACGGCCTTGTCGTTCTCATACATGAACGAGCAGGCGTATATCTGCTTAAAGTATTTGGCTATCGATGTACCCTCAATAAGTTCCTTAAGGCCCGATGATATTATGTAGTGCTCCACATTCACTCCCATCTCGGCACCCTTACGGTTGATGAGCTCAAACCACTGCTCCACTCCGGGAAAGAACCCTATTCCGCGCCCGAACTCCACAAACTGCTGGCGGCGTATGCTTATGCCGTTCTCCTGGGCCTTATCGACCATGAGCTTCATGTAAGCCAGAATCGTGCTGGACTGCTGCTGCTCGGCCAGGCCGTGGGACTCTTTCCAGAATGAGTCCTTGTCAGTGAGTCCTATGGCATCCATGAAGTCATACTCCTGCATATATGACGGAGACAGCGTTCCGTCAAAATCATACATAAGTGCAACTGTGGGTCTTTCCATATCGTTCTGTTTTATGAATTTACGGAATCAGCAGCGATGAATCGCCGTAGCTCAGGAAACGGAAATCATGTGACAGGGCGTAACGGTATATGGTCTTCCAGTCTCCGTTCACAAAAGCCGATACAAGTAGCAGCAACGTGCTCTGCGGCTGATGGAAATTGGTGACCATCATCTTCACGATGTGATACCTGTAACCCGGAGCTATGATTATCTGGGTGCTGGTCTTGAGCACATCCAGGCTGTGACGGTTCAGGTAATCCAGGATATGCTGTAGAGCGTCGACCGAACTCATGGTGGGAGCGGTCTCGTAGGGAGTCCACTGGTTTACATGCATCTCATCCTCGGTAGCATCGGGATGAGTGCCCAGATAGACACCTATATAATAGAGGCTCTCCAGAGTACGGACCGATGTAGTTCCTACAGCTATGGTCTCGCCTCCGTGGGCAATCAGTTTCTCTATAGTTGAGCGCTTTACCGCTATGAACTCGGTATGCATCTCGTGACCGCTTATCTCTTCGGATTTCACCGGACGGAACGTACCTGCACCAACATGAAGGGTCAGTTCCTCGCGGTCAATGCCATGGGCATCCAGGTCCTTGAGCACGCGCTCCGTAAAATGGAGTCCTGCAGTGGGAGCCGCAACGCTGCCCTTGATCTTGGAATAGACGGTCTGGTATGTGGTCTTGTCACTCTCCTGTGACTCACGGTTCAGATAGGGCGGAATGGGAATCTCGCCTACAGCCTCAAGCAGCTCGGCCCAGCTTACGCCGCCGTCCCACTTAAAGTCAATCCTGTAACTGGTACCGTGTACAGGTCCACGCTGAGCGGTAAGGGTCACCGTCTTGCCGGCAACCTGGACGGTGTGGCGCAGCACGGGAGTATCGTCTTTCCAGCGTTTGAGGTTGCCCACCAGGCAATACCAACTGCAACTCTCAGTCTGGGTGAACATGACCTGATAGTCGTTTGGAAGTGCCGGCTCCAAGAGGAATATCTCAATGAGGGCACCAGTTGACTTGGGGCCGCCGGTAGCCTCCTTGCGGAAATGAAGACGTGCCTGGATAACCTTGGTGTTGTTGAACACCATCATGGCACCCTTAGGCAGATACTCCGGCAGATTGCGGAACACGTCATGGCTCACCTCACCATGACGGTAGAGCAGCAGTTTGGAACTGTCACGCTCCGGCAGCGGGAACTTGGCTATCCTCTCATCGGGCAGCGGATAGTTGAACTCGCTTATCCTTATATGTTTAACACTGTCATCCATTCGGGGTACGAAATTACTACAAGACAAGGGGAGAAAAAAGGAACAGGATGAAAAAAATGGGCACAACCCTTTGAATACCCGTTCATATGGAGTAGATTCGCGGTCAGTACTAATCCAAATACTATTTTTATGAAAAAATTGTTTGCTCTGGCATCGGCCATTATCATGTTTTCATTAGTCCTTAACTCATGTGATAAAGATAAAGACGATGACTTCTCTGTCATCGGCACATGGAGAGTATCAGGAAACGACTATTACTATGACGGAAATCTTCTGACCTTACACGATACCGTTATCGGCATCTGGTCCTCCGACCAATTACGCGACGCCAGCTACCTGGTAAGTCATGGCGGCTTGATTTTCAACGAGGACGGCACCGGAAAACTGTTCGGCATGGGTGAGTTCGGAACAGGCGAGTCCGATTTCACATACAAGCAGAATCAGGACAAGATAACCATAACTATGCAGTACCCTAACGGCATCACTGCCACCGGAGACCTTGAAATCAGGAACAATAAGATTGTAATGATCCAGACCGAATCAAATATCTACGGATGGAGTCCTGACAAAGCCGAAAGCCCGTCAGGCGCAGACGGAAACTGCACGCACACCCTGAAAATAGAAACCATCTATTCCAGATAAGCGGAGGGGACAGTCAGTCCCCTCTTTTATTTTGCCAGGCCCAGGGTAAAGACCGATACACGAATATCCGGAACCGCCTCCTGGATGGTGTCGATCATGGAGCAGAGGGTAGCTCCGGTGGTTATCACGTCATCGACTATAAGGATATGCTTTCCACTCAGGGCCTGTGTATCGGCCACCGTGAAGAGCCCTCCTGCATTGACCCAGCGCTGGAATTTGCCGAGTCCCGCCTGATGATGCCGCTCCAGGCTCCTTCTGACTGCCTCCTTAAGGATAGGGATGCCGGTTACGGACTGGACTCCCTTGGCTATGTACATACACTGGTTATAGCCGCGCTTGAGTTCCTTCATAAATGAGAGCGGTACGGGTACGATGGCATCGATCCCGTCAAAGAAACCCTTGTCATACAGGGGCTTGGCTCCTATCCGGGCCAGCCACTCTCCCACCCGCGGGTGATGCCAGTACTTGAGATGGAACAGTATAAGGCGGTAGTCACTCTCCTTGGAATACTGGAGTACCGATGCCGCCCTCTCAAGGCTGCGTTCGGTCAGCAGCAGCCGCTCGGCAGGATTCAGGCCGTTCATATCATAGTCCAGACGGGGCATGCTCAGGAAACAGGTTATGCACAACTGCTCCTCCTGGGGATCCAGACGGCGGTCACACACCTTGCAGTAGTGAGGGAACACAAACTCATAGAGCATTCTCGCAAGCCCCGGCCTGCGAAAACGGTTAACGTCACTGTCCATAAGTCAGATATCCATTGAGGGTGCATCGGACATGGAGAGTACCTTGCGAACCAGCGCCGGTTCATATCCGCGACCACAGACTGTTTTCATGGTTTTCATCTTACGCTCATACTCGGTGGCACCCTTGGCAAGGCGATAACGGGAACGTGTCACATCCTTAAGGGCAGCCATATACTCATCCTCATCGATTGAGGCGAGTGCATCATCGGCAATATCCTGAGGTATGCGTTTCTGCCATAGGGCCTGACTGATCTTGGCGCGGCCCCACTTGGCGAACCTCACCTTATCATGTACCAGCGCGCGCGCGTAACGGGCGTCATCGATATAACCCTCTTTTACAAGATGCTTGAGGATACGCTCTATATCCTCATTCTCCGCCCCGTGCCTCTCGAGCATGGCGCGGACCTCGGAGCTGCAGTGCTCCGCCGCCGAGCAGTAACGCTCAGCCCGTGTCTTTCCTTCTGTTTCGGTCATAGTATAGCTTTTATCATGCGCAGCTTTCCGAATATGTCGCTGCGGGTTTCAACATTATGGTATCCCGTCTCAACAAGCATCTGCCTCATATCATTTGCCTTGAGCGGGTTGATTTCAAAATAGAGACGACCTCCGGGATTCAGTGCCTTGAGGCCAAGACGGGCTATAGCCCTATAGAATATAAGCGGATCACTGTCCTTAACGAACAGGGCCAGGTGGGGCTCATGTTCCAGGACGGTGCTCTCCATACCTGCTTTTTCCGATTCCATGACATAAGGCGGATTGCTCACTATCACGTCCAGGTTCCCTATGGCAGGTTCCGCCAGCACATCGGCCTTGCTGAACGATACGTTAGTATGGTTCAGGCGGTTGTTCTCACAGGCCACCTCAAGCGCTCCGTCGCTTATATCCCATCCCTGAACCTTCCAGCCGGGAAGTTTGTGCGCCAGGGTTATGGCTATGCATCCGCTGCCGGTTCCTATATCCAGAATCGAGCCTTGGGAATCCGATTCCTCTGCCACCCACTCCACCAGCTCAGCAGTCTCGGGGCGTGGTATGAGAACCCGCGGATCGACCTTGAAGGTGAGGCCGCAGAACGGTGTGGAGCCTATCACATACTGGAGCGGCTCACCCTTTGCAAGACGTGCAAGCGCAGCGTCCAGCATCAGGTCACGCTGACTGTCAGCAGGAAGAGTCTCCCTGGTAAAATATGCAAGTTCACTAATTCCGAGCAGTTCCAGCGACAGCGCCTTTCTTACGGTCTCCAGTTCACCCGGCTCATATAGAGCCTCCAGTGCCTGGTCGATGCGCCTGAGAACCGCCCTCATAGTAGGATTCTTATTTAGGAAACGTCTTGATAGTGCCCGATGCGTAGGCGCTACCCTTCATCACGGAATTGACATCACCCATGGTGTAGCTGAATGTGGCTGTCAACGTGATGTAATTATTGTCACACCAATCATTAACGACCCATGTCAGAGTGGGTTGGGCTGTGAGAGATTTCTGTCCGCTGTTGCGGAAAACCCTCTGCGAATACTCGCTTGTACCTGCGTCATTACGTATCCTCCAGCGGTATTCGGCACTGTTTATACGGTTTCCCTGCTTGTCAATCTTGACATAAAGCTTAACCGTATCGCCCACAACGGGATGCTCCTTATCACAATAGATCTTTCCGTAAACAGGAGGCTCCGCATACTCCTCTTTCTCACAGCCGACGGCAACAAGCATCAATGCCGCCAAGGCAATCAGGCTGATAGTCCTTAAGGTTTTCATAATCAAGCTATTTCAAGTGCGACTTTCATCATGTTGGTAAAGCTGGTACGGCGCTCCTCGGTCGTTGCGTATTTGCGGTGAACCAGCTGGTCCGATATGGTGCAGATGGTAAGCGCCTTCTTTCCGGCTGCGGCTGCGTTGATGTAGAGTCCCGATGACTCCATCTCAACGGCTTTCACTCCGAACTTACCCCATTTCATCTGCTTGTCAGATTCGTCATAGAACACATCGGCCGAGTAGATATTACCCACCTGGAACTCGAAATTGTTCTCGCGGGCCACGCGGACGGCATCCTCAAGCAGTCCGAAATCAGCAATAGGAGCAAAACGTGCAGGGAAACCGTACTGATGTCCGTAGTCCGAGTCTGTGCAAGCAGCCTGTGCGAACAGCATATCACCTATCTTCATGCTGTCGGTCAGGGCTCCGGCTGTACCTACCCTTATTATGCGCTCCACATCGTAGAAGTTGAACAGCTCATAGGAATAGATACCTATTGACGGGATACCCATTCCGTGTCCCATCACCGATACACGCTTGCCTTTGTAGAAACCGGTATATCCCAGCATGCCTCGTATCTCGTTGAAAAGGACAGGGTTCTCCAGATACTTCTCGGCAATGAACTTGGCACGGAGAGGGTCACCGCACATGATGACGGTACTTGCAATATCGCCATACTGGGCGGCGATATGTGCTGACGGGGTCTGTTCTTTACTCATAACTTATATCTTTTCCTCGAGCGCCGGCGATACCAGGCACCCTTCTATATAATCAATCTTTCTTACCTTGCCTTTGGCAGGAGCGAGAATGACCTTATGGCCATCGACCGATATCCTACCCTCGGCGTACCACTGGAGCGCCTGCGGGAATATGCGGTGTTCCATGCGGTGTATCTGGGCCTCCAGTTCATCGACCGTTCCGTTCACAGGAACAGCAGCCTGGATTATAACCGGACCTGCATCGAGCTCCGGGGTCACCAGATGTACAGAGCAGCCTGTCACCCTCACGCCGTGCTCGTAAGCATCGGCTATGGCTGTGGCACCCTTGAAACTGGGTAGCAGCGCCGGGTGCAGGTTAATGATCCTCCCCTCATAGGCGTTTACGAACACCTCGCTCAATATGCGCATCCAACCGGCAAGCGCGATTGTATCGACATCATATTTACGCAGTGCCTCAACTACCAGTCCATCATACTCAGCACGGTTTCGGTGTCCCTTGGACGGTATTATCTCCACCGGTACTCCGAACCTGCGGGCTCTCTCAATCACACCCGCATCCTCCTTATTGGTAAGAACTACCTCAATCCTGGCATCCAGCCTTCCCTCACGTACGGCCTCTATTATGGCCTGGGCGTTAGTTCCGTTAGCTGACGCCAATATAGCAATTTTTATCATTTAAATTATAACTGTTTGAGCAGCCAATCCATGGCAGAACCCTCCGAATAGTCATCGAGCAATGTCACCCATGAGAAGTGGTTCAGCATACCGCCTACACCGAACTTCTTCATGTATGCATCGGAATAGACCTGGAGTCTGTCATCCTTGGCTCCCAATTTTTTTCTGGCATTAAAATAAACGTATGAACTTATGACCTTGCAGGTCTGGTCATCCTCGGCATGGACAAAATAAAGCGGAGTGGAGAGGAATGCCTCAAGATTGATCCTGGAGGGAACCATCTCTGTGCCGTTCCACCTGTAGACATCGCCCTGGAAGGCCTTTACCACATCATCCAGGAACTGACCGTCATACCTCTCTTGAACCCTATGGATGGGAACGATCGGATCCATGGCACAGCAGGGGATGGCAGCCTTGAAACGGTCTGCGAACTGCATCATGAAACGCATGGTGCATCCGCCGCCGCTGCTGGCTCCGGCGCAGAAAAGACGGTCTCCGTCAACTATACCCTCTGCAATCAGGCTGTCAATGAAAGCCATCTGCAGGGCGTTGTTACGGTCTATAAGCTTTATCTTATCGGGATACAGTGAAGCACTGTACGAGTAATTCTCATTGGCCAGCGCGAACTCCAGGGTAGCGCACTTAACACCCTTCTCAGGCAGAGCGGTGAGGCCGCAGTTGGCAACTATCGTCTCCACCAGAGGCTTGTTATACTCACCTCCGCCTATCTGCCATACCAGCAGCGGCACGTTTTTGATTATCTGGCCGTTCTCATCCTTGGGAAGCCAGAGCATATACTCACGGGTTAGTCCGGCATAAGTGAAGCTGCCCTTGATGCAGTCATCAATTATGGCAGTCGAACTTTCTGTTATATCCTTGGCGGTGACGGTAAGGCCGGCCTTCTCACACTTGAGTTCCCATGGAACGGAGCGGAAGTTCTGGCCCAGACGGCCCTCGGCACGGAACGGACGGAACCTGACTCTCAGGCGGTTACGGTCAATCGACAGCTGTATCTCATCATCCGTATAGTCCTGGGCAAACTCACCTGTAGACGGATCATAGGGAGTTCCGTAGGTGTTGCCCGTAAGTTCAAAATCCTGAGCCTCCAGCCCCTTGAGCAGAGACTTGTCGGCCACGGTTATATCGATGGAGTCAACCATGTAACCCCAGTCGCCCACACTCTGGTAGCTCTTTATGCCGGGCTCGTAATCCGACTGGCAGGAGAGAGTAAGAAGTGACAGTGTAACAATTGATAAAAGTGATTTGTTCATTACCGTAACTGTTACTGATATTTTCCGCGAAACTACAAAAAATCCCCCACATAGGCGGTCAGACAAAAAAGAAAGATGATTCCGGAGTCCGGAACCATCTCTCTCTGATATGGTCGGGTAAGGATTACATCATGCCGTCCATGCCGCCCATTCCGGGTGCCATGGCAGGCATAGGCTTATCCTCCTTCTTCTCAACGATCACGCACTCAGTGGTCAAGAACATACCGGCAATTGAAGCGGCGTTCTCAAGAGCCACACGTGTTACCTTGGCAGGATCAACCACGCCGGCCTTCATCAGGTCCTCGTAGCGGTCAAAGCGGGCGTTGTAACCAAAGTCACCCTTGCCCTCCAGAACCTTCTGAACTACTACTGAACCCTCCTTGCCTGAGTTGAACACAATCTGGCGGAGAGGCTCCTCGATAGCACGACGTATGATCTGGATACCGGTCTGCTCATCGGCATTGTCACCCTTGATCTTGTCAAGAGCGCTGATGGCGCGGATGTAAGCTACACCGCCACCTGCAACGATACCCTCCTCGATAGCGGCACGGGTAGCGCACAGAGCATCATCAACACGGTCCTTCTTCTCCTTCATCTCAGTCTCTGAGGGAGCACCGACCTTGATAACGGCAACACCGCCTGACAGTTTGGCAAGACGCTCCTGGAGTTTCTCCTTGTCATACTCGCTTGTGGTGGTCTTGATCTGAGCCTTGATCTGGGCTACGCGGTCAGCGATCTTATCCTTGTCACCCTTACCGTTTACGATAGTGGTGTTATCCTTGGTGATGGTGATCTTCTCAGCTGTACCGAGCATCTCCATTGTAGCCTGCTCCAGCTTTACGCCACGCTCCTCGCTGATTACGAATCCACCGGTCAGGACTGCGATATCCTCAAGCATCTCCTTACGACGGTCTCCGAATCCGGGTGCCTTTACGGCGCAGATCTTAAGACCTGAACGCAGACGGTTCACAACCAGAGTGGTCAGAGCCTCTGAGTCAACATCCTCGGCAATGATAAGCAGAGGACGGCCTGACTGTACGGCGGGCTCCAGGATAGGAAGCAGGTCCTTGAGGTTTGATATCTTCTTGTCATGGATAAGGATCAGAGGATTCTCCATAACGCAGTTCATCTTCTCGGTATCGGTTACAAAGTATGATGACAGGTAACCGCGGTCAAACTGCATACCCTCGACAACATCGATGTATGTATCACGACCCTTGGCCTCCTCGATGGTGATTACACCGTCCTTTGATACCTTCTGCATGGCCTCGGCAATGTGCTTACCGATCTCTGCATCGTTGTTGGCAGAGATTGTGGCAACCTGCTCGATCTTGTCAAAGTTGTCACCAACGGCCTTTGACTGCTTCTTGATATTCTCAACAACAGCTGCAACGGCCTTGTCGATACCGCGCTTCAGGTCCATAGGATTGGCACCTGCGGTAACGTTCTTAAGACCTACGTTCACGATGCTCTGAGCCAGAACGGTTGCGGTTGTGGTACCGTCACCTGCATCCTCACCGGTCTTTGAGGCAACTGACTTAACCAGCTGGGCGCCGGTGTTCTTGAATGAGTCAGCCAGCTCTATCTCCTTGGCTACAGATACACCGTCCTTGGTGATCTGGGGAGCACCGAACTTCTTCTCTATGATAACGTTGCGACCCTTGGGGCCCAGTGTTACCTTAACTGCGTTTGCAAGCTCGTCAACACCCTGACGCATCAGGTCGCGGGCATCGGTATTGAAAAGTATCTCTTTTGCTGCCATAATCGTATCTCCTTATTATTTTTCAACCACGGCCAGGACATCGCTCTGGCGCATAATCAGATATTTTGCTCCCTCAACTTCAATCTCAGTACCTGAGTACTTGCCATAAAGGACCTGGTCACCTTTCTTGAGTACCATTGCCTCATCCTTGGTGCCGCCGCCTACGGCAATAACCTCACCCTTGAGGGGTTTCTCTTTTGCTGTGTCAGGGATGATGATACCCCCGATTGTCTTCTCCTCAGCTGCTGCAGGGAGAACCAGAACGCGGTCTGCTAACGGTTTGATGTTCATTTCTGTATTGTTTTTAGTTATTTGTTTCAGATCAAAGCCCATTATCGGGCATTAGGGTAAGTGCCAAAAATATGCCAAACCGCCAGATGGGGCAATGTGTCACACCCATGCTGACAGTTTGGCACTATAATTATAAAGGATATCTTATCGGACGTTCTCCACCAGGTATCTGAGCAGGTCCTCTGCTGTCAGATTACGCTGGAACGAGCCCTTATGGAAGCCCGATATCTGACCCGTCTCTTCCGATACGACCACTGCCACGGCATTAGTCTTCTCGGCAATACCCATAGCCGACCTGTGACGCAGGCCGAATGACTTGGGCAGATCCTCCGACTGAGACACCGGAAGTATGCAGGCGGCAGACTCAATGCGGTCTCCCACAATTATCATGGCACCGTCATGCAGCGGGCTGTTCTTAAAGAAGATATTCTCTATGAGAAGCTGGTTGATATTACCGTTCACCTGTTCACCGCTGGCCATCACATCACGCAGCTCGTCACTCTGACCTATCACGATCAGGGCGCCCTGCTTATGGCGGCTCATGCTCTCGCAGGCCTTGACCACAGGCTCCCACTTGCTCACGTCACCTTTCACGTGATGACGGCGTGACAGCCAGTGAATGACCTTACGTGTACGTGTTGACGTACCGATGTCACGGAAGAAATGGCGTATGTCATCGGCAAACAGCACAATCAGCGCAATCACTCCTACATCGACCAACTTGTCAAGTACGGCACCCAAAAGTTGCATCTTAAGTACCTGAGATACTATTATCCACACGAATATGAATACCAGGATTCCGATAAACATATTCAGTGAACCTGTCCTCTTCATCAGTTTGTAAAGATAGAACAGGAGCAGCGAGACGCACAACACGTCGACTATATCCTTGATACCGAACGAGACAAAGTAGTCAATCATAGTTCCTATCCGTTTTCGTTTAACGCATTCATAAGTCTTACGGTATGGACGGCTTCAAGTACATCATGGACACGAATCCAGTCAGCTCCGTTCATGATGGCCACGGTGTCCAGCGCAATGGTTGCCGGAAGTGCATCGGCCGGAGTTATCCCCAGCAGTTTCCAGGCCATCGACTTGCGCGAAAGGGCCGACAGTATGGGTAGCCCGAACCCGCGCAGCTCAGCCTGGTGAGCCAGCACGGTGTAGTTCTGTCCTACAGTCTTTCCAAAACCGTATCCGGGATCCAGTATAACCTTACTGCTTACATCCACACCGGATTTTCTAAGTATCTGCAATCTCTCCTTAAAGAAAGACATCATCTCCCCTATGGGATCCTCCTTAATATCCTCAGACCACATGAGCACATACTGAACGCCGGTTTCAGCCAGCACCCGGTACATCTCATCATTGCCCCCGTACACATCGTTGATAATGTCGACATTCCACTCACGTATGCAACGCTCGGCAATACGCGGACGGTATGTATCGACCGATAACAACAAGTCGGGGAACTCCTCCCTGATTGCATCAAGCCCCCACTCGAGCCGTTCCATCTCCTCTTCCTCTGAGGCCTGGACGGCATTCGGGCGAGTGGAGCAACCACCGATGTCAATGGCATCGGCACCTTGGGAAATCATGGTGCGGACACGCTCCAGGAGAGTCTGTTTATCCTGCACACGTGACCCGCTCCAGAAGGAGTCAGGGGTCACGTTTACAATTCCCATTATCTTGGTCATCACTTCTTCTCTGCGTCCAGGAAAGCCTGAATCTGCTCGGCGATCTTGGTCATACCGGCAGCGGTGGGGTGATTCATGCGCTTCTCAATTCCCTCTACAGCGATTACGGGTACACCGTAGTGCTTGCAGATCTCTCTCATGGACTCGCCCAGGTTGTCTGACATACCGTCATTGAGCAGAGAGTAGATCTTCATGTTGGGATAGAGGGCCTTAAGGTTATGGAGCAGGTATGCAAAGGCCGGACGATAGAAATAGAGATCCTCCTTTGTCCAGTCTGAATACTTGTAGTCACCGAAAGGCTCGTGTGTCCAGTCGTCATTGGTACCACCGAATATGAACAGGATGTCAGGAGCACCGATACGGTTCAGACGGCTTACGAAAGCACGGTCTGAATAGTCATCATGATTGTAACCGCGGCAGCAAACGGTACTGCCTGAATATGAGTCGTTTTTCTCAAGTACCCAGCCGTTCTTCTCGATTACCTGAGCCCACCACTGCTGGCTCTGCTCGGTAACACCGCAGAACTGGTTAGGATAGAAAGTGTCATAATACTTGGGCATAGTGCCGGTGAATGTTGAGTAGGAGTCACCCATTACGGAGACCTTCAACTGTGCGGACATCATACCGCAAACAAGAACACATGCGAATAAAGCTACTAATTTTTTCATATTATAAATTGGTTAATGATTTGGTCAATCCTATACCATTGGAGCCCTTGATGAGTATGGTCTTGCCGCTCACCTTCTCCTTTATGAGTTCCGCATTCACCTGGTCCACATCGGCAAAAAGACGGAATCCGCTGTCAGCTGCCACAGCCGCAAACTCCTGGCCCACCAGCCACACAGACTTGAATCCCTTCTCCTTGAGCATCTCCACAATGCGGGCGTGCTCCTGACGTGAAGCCTCACCGAGTTCCCTCATGTCACCCAGTATCAGCATCTTGTCACTGGCCTTTATCATACAGAAGTTCTCGATGGCCGCCGCCATGCTCGTGGGGTTTGCGTTGTATGCATCGACCACCAGGCAGTTGCGTTCCGTACGCGTAAGCTGTGAACGGTTGTTCCTGGGCTCATACTGTGCCACCGCTTCCGATGCCTTCACTTCCGATACCCCGAACCTGAGACCCACCGTGATGGCAGCCAGTACGTTATCCACGTTATAAGCTCCTATCAGGTTGGTCTGAACGGTGTGCCACTCTCCGCCTTCACTGCGCCAGCGCAGTTTCACGTAAGGGTTGCACTCCAGGACCTCGCCCTCGACCAGCACATCCCCGGTGCCCGGCTTACCGTATCCTATAAGCGGAAGCCCCTTACTCATCTCCATCAGATGGGGATTGTCACGGTTCACGAAAGCCGTACCTCCGTGAGCGCGGAGCCAGTCGTAAAGCTCACCCTTGGTTTTCTTTACCCCCTCAAAGGAGCCGAAACCGAGCAGATGTGCCTTACCCACGTTTGTGATAAGGCCAAAGTCAGGCTGGCTTATTGCCACCAGTTCGTCTATATCGCCCGGGTGGCTGGCACCCATCTCCACAATGGCGTACTCATGATCCTTATTAAGTCCGAGTACCGTAAGGGGCACTCCGATGGAGTTGTTCAGGTTACCTTGAGTACAGAGTACATTATAAGTAGTGCTCATCACCGCATAGGTTAATTCCTTAGTGGTGGTTTTGCCGTTAGTTCCCGTTATTCCTATGACCTTTGTACCCAAGGCACGCCTGTGATAAGCAGCCAGGGCCTGAAGTGTGGCAAGCACATTGTCCACCAGCACCATCCTCCCGTCTTGAGGGTCATAGAGTGTCGCGTTATCCATGACAGCCAGCGGGCAGCCCTGTTCCAAAGCGCCGCGCACGAACTCGTTACCGTCAAAACGCTCACCCTTGAGAGCAAAGAAAATGAGTCCCGGACCGCATTTGCGGCTGTCGGTCGTGACACCACCCGACTCCAAAAATCTGCTGTAAAGTTCCTCAACTGTCATAGTACCGCAAAAATAGCAATTTAAGGACAATAATACACCTATTTTACATTCATCTTTGTCTGTCAGGATTTCTCTTTTTAATCAATCAATCGCACAATTGCCCGCCAAAAGTGCACTCAAGGCAGATTTTTTTTGATTTTTTTTGGTGCTTTAACAAATAGCACTTACATTTGCCCCATAAAACGAATAAAACAAACGATAATTTATAAAAGACTATATTTTTTCACAACTAATTATCATCCGATTATGAAAAAGATTCTATTCGTTATTGCTGCTTTAGCAACATGCATGACCGCTAACGCTAAGTATTGGTTCAGTGGTT
>JBGURN010000138.1:0-2180 GCA_045131955.1 Bacteroidaceae bacterium | reverse complement strand
GGGATCGGGCAGAGGAGCTTTGACAATTAAGATACCGATGCGGGGCGGTGGGATCCCACGGTATGGAACGCAGCGGTACATCGGTCGAATCGCGCTTTCTACGGTAAATGCGGAGATATTCCTGTACAGAGGTCTCGACGGGTTGGACAAGGTCTTCGGGCCAGTGCTGGTATCTTGCTGCCACCGCGCAAGCTATGCCGATAACACGTATCGGATGATCCACAGTATGCTTCATAAGCCATTCGGCTCCAGGTGATTGAGGAAATCCATAAGTAAAGGTAAAGGATTCATGAGGTATATTTGCGGGGTCAACCAGCGTGTCAACCCATTTGGGCCTCCAGTAAATTGAGTCCATGTATTGTATGGTATCGCCCGTGATATGGTACTGCGCACACAACGGTGTTGCGCACATTATACACAAAATGATAATCAAGAAAGAATACTTTTTCATAGTCAATAAACTTTATATTACGCAGTGAATGGCCACATTCACGGTGCAAAGATACAAAAAAACCGAAACAAAAACAAAAAAAATGCAGGGCACTAAATACCACAAACTTAGCAAAGGCACCTCATGCCTATTCACGGCAACATGGGGTGGATGAAGAAATAAAATGCAGTGTTCGGGATAATGTATTACAGCAAGGAGTCTAGTGGTTATTCCACCACCAGCCGCTGCACAGATGCACCTGCTATGGTGCGGAGAATGACAATGTAGGTGCCGGCAGACCAGTACGAGACATTGAAAGAGACCTCTGTGGAGGTGGCAGTGAAGGCAAGCATTCTGCGCCCTGTTATGTCATAAACCTCAATGCCACGCAGCCCGTCGGAAGAAACCACACGCACAAGTCCGTCAGCAGGATTAGGGACGAGTTGGATGTCAGGAGCCATGGTCTGGGAGACACTCACGTAGGGGTCGGCAGTGACCGACATCCAATCGCTTAGGTTGTCCTCTCCGCAGATGGCGCGGACGTGTGCCGTAAAAACGGTGGGTGCCATCGAGCTGTCGATATCGAGGAACGGAGCCGAGACGATGGTGTCAAAAAATGCTTCCGACACGTCCCCGCCGACGAGGCCGACTGACACCTGCCATAGAGACTGGAGCGTGTCGGGAATCCATGTCAGTGTTCCCGCTCTGCGTCCCGTCCTTACGAACTGCAGATTCTCCACAGGTCGGCACGTGTCAGTGCCATCCACAGTGACCGACACCCAGTCGCTCAGGTTGTCCTCTCCGCAGATGGCACGGACGTGTGCCGTAAAATCGGTAAGCGCCATCGTGCTGTCGATATCTAGGAACGGAACCGTCACAAGAGTGTCAAAAAAGGCGTCTGACACGTCCCCACCGACAAAGCCGACAGACACCTCCCATAGGGTCTGGATCGTGTCGGGAATCCATGTCAGTGTTCCCGCTCTGCGTCCCGTCCTTACGAACTGCAGATTCTCCACCGAACGGCACGTGTCTGGCGCAGGCAGAAACTCAGTGCAGTCGCCCCAGTCGCCCCACACCTCACAGTATTCATAGCAGAGGCACTGGGGGCGCACCTGCACCGAGAACGGGGGCTCAATGCCCAAAGAGTCGAGGTTGATGTAGGGTACCTCCAGCAGGGTATCGAGATAAAGGGTGTTGTGGGCGACCCCGGTGTCGCTGATGCCGAGCCTCCACTGGGTGTGGAGCGTGTCGGTGTCCCAGCGCAGAACGCTGCCGCCGCCCGCGGTGTCTATCCACACATTTCCCACCGCGGGACAGGAATCTAACAGCGAAAAATCCGTGTCCTGCGAAAGAATGGGGAAAATGTACCATAGATTCCATGTCGTATATTCCGTAGGCTGGCCTGCCGGAATTATTACACCGTTACTGTCATAGATCATAATATAAGTTAATTCACGTCTGATACCGCAAGGAGGATTTCCATACATACTGAAATTTTTCGGAAATATACAATCCCATATCCCACCACTGTGGTTGGTCATTCCGATGCAAAACGAGTCAACGATAACCAAGGGATTGTCCTCGAAATAAACCTCATATACGGGATGTACGTATGGGTACCCATAGGTAATCGAGTCGCAGTTGATGATTGTTGGATCATCGAGGGATCGGGCAGAGGAGCTTTGACAATTAAGATACCGATGCGGGGCGGTGGGATCCCACGGTATGGAACGCAGCGGTACATCGGTCG
>JBGURN010000137.1:0-1814 GCA_045131955.1 Bacteroidaceae bacterium | reverse complement strand
GTCTCCAGATAACCGTTCGAGAGCAGGGTATTAAAGGCCGATGCAGCCTTGATTCCCTCCATAAGAGCCCTTTTTGATACAGGTTTGCTCTGTACCTTGTCCTCTTTCAGGCCCGATAGCTCCAGATAGCGTGAAAACAGCTCCTTCTGTTTGACCGCGGTCTTGCTGAACTCGGGGTAACTGTCTGATATACACTCCTCTCGGATATCTCTGCCCAATCTTACGAATACTGTAATTCTGGGTCTGTATGATTGCTCCTTCGCACTGGAGTCCGGTCTCAATCCTGACGGAAGGGCAGCTTTCAGGACATCACCCGGAGCACAGATATAGTATTTGCTCATCCACTCCATGAGTTTGAGCTGGGAGGGGAGGAGTGAGGGGCATCGGTCATCGAGAACACTCAGTATCTCCTTGGCTTCATATTGCACGGGAGGGTTGCCATGTACCCTTACTATCACTCCTGTAAGGCGCCGTCCCTTGCCGAAAGGCACATAAACCCTTGCCCCCGGCACAGCCAGGCGCTCGTGCTGACGCGGTATGCTGTAGGTGAACAGGTCGTTCAGCGGTACCGGGAGGATTATGTCTGCAAATAAGCCCATACTTTATGCAAAGATAGACAAAAAAAGACCGGCTCTTCAAAGAGAACCGGTCCCATTATAACTGGTTTACCGAATAATCAGAATGTCCAGGTAAGAGAGAACTGGAGTGTGCTGGCCTTGATGTCAACAGGCTTGTGATCGATGGCAGTTCCCGGTGTGGGGTTCTCGGTGAACTTGTAGGCACCCTCCTTTGATACGGGGATGTTGTAGTTTACACCGGCCTGGATATGGTTGATGAGCTTTACGCCGGCACCTACGTTGATGCTCCATGTGCTCTGCTCGAGTGCAAAGTTCTTGACGTCATCGCCGTCCTTGAACTCTCTGTCCAGATCACCGATCTTGAAATCAAACTCAGGACCTGCTGCAAAGTATACGGCTGCAAAGTTACCGAGTCCGAGAGAGTATTTCAGTGATACGGGAATAGCCAGTGAATGGTTCTTCATTGTCTCCTCATCTGAAACCTCAAAACCCTTCTGTGAGTAGAGAACTGCTGCATCAACACCAATGCCTATGATAGGAATCTGAATCTCAGCCATAGGACCGAAGAAGAAACCTGTGTAGTTGTCCTTGTTCATGGCAGACTCCTTGTTAACGGCAGTGATGTCATTGTTAACGAGGTTGAGACCACCACGGAGACCCCAACTGAACTGGGCGGAAGCCGGAAGGATTGAAAGCAGTGCAAGACCGCAGATAACTAAAGCTTTTTTCATATCAGTGATAATTTAAATGATTGTCTGTTCAAGTGGTTCCTGTAACAGGTTTGCCTGCAAAGTTAACACAATTTAAAGAAAACAATCAGGTCAGTCCCTTTTTTTGACTGACCTGACCTGTATGAAGTATTTTTAAACCTGTATCAGCGGTGTACGGAGATGCGTTCACCCGATGACTGCTGGCGAGGGGCACGGGGTGCCTTTTCACGTTTTGGCTTGGGTTCCTTTGCCTGTTTCTCCTTTTTGTCCTGTGATTTCTGTGAAGGTTCAGCCTTTGTCTGCTCCTCCGCCTGGGTGTCGTTCCACAGTCCCTTCTGGAAGTCGGCCAGCTGCTTCTCTATGCGTGCCCTTTCGGCTTCGAGAGCAGAATCGGTCTCGCAGTACTCTGACAACGGCTGGTTGCGCAGGTTTGACGTCTTGTATATATCGCCGTCATACAGACGCATGGCAAAGTAGTCGTCGAGTGACATGTTGGTGGTGTTGTTGTAGCTGCTGGTCATGACCT
>JBGURN010000136.1:0-13273 GCA_045131955.1 Bacteroidaceae bacterium | reverse complement strand
AAACGGGCGAACGGAACGGTAAGGTCATAACGGAGTCCCTTCTCGCAGAACTTGGAGGCAAGTTTCAGGCTGTTGCGTGAGAGCAGTTCCTCATCAGTGAGGCCGCTCATGTAATCACCTGAGTTCTGTATCTTGAACAGCAGCTTGTCACCCTCCTCACCGTACTTGCCCATAAGGGTCGAGAGGTTCTCCATTGAGGGAGTCTCAATCTGACGGTAACCGAACAGACGGAACACGCCGCGGATTGTATCGAATATGTAGTTACGACGCGCCATCTCCACCGGAGTGAAGTCACGCGTGCCTTTGGGAATTGACGGTTTCATGAATCAGTTTCTTCTTGATGATGATAAAAAAATCATGATGTAGTAGATGAGGGTACCCAGTGAACTTATGGCAGCCACCACATAGGTGTAAGCCGCAGCCTTGAGGGCATCCTTTGATGCATCCATCGTTGTCTTGTCACCGGAACTGCGGTGCTGGAGCCATGCAAGGGCACGGCTGCTGGCATCGACCTCAACCGGAAGGGTCACAAAACTGAACAGCGTGGTCATGGCAAACAGGACTATTCCGGCCAGAAGCATACCGGGGAATGTCTGTACCATCAGAATACCGAGCAGCAGTACCCAGGTCACTATCTGTGACGAGAACTGAACCACCGGAACCAGTGCAGAGCGGACCTTTACAGGTGCATACTTCTGTGCGTGCTGGACAGCATGGCCGCACTCATGGGCAGCCACAGCCGCAGCCATCACGCTGTTGCCGTAATAGACGTCATGGCTCAGGTTTACGGTGTTGTCCTGAGGGTTGTAATGGTCGGAGAGTCGTCCCGGCACACAGGTTACCTTTACATCGGTCAGCCCATGGTCGGCAAGCATCTTGCAGGCCACCTCGAATCCGGTACTGCCGTCACGGGTGGGTATCTTGGAATACTTGCTGAACTTACGTTTGAGGTTTCCCTCCACTGCATAGCTCAGGATGGCAATCGCGATGAAGAGAATCCAGTACATGGCGTAAGGAGAGACTCCGTATGACGAATAGGGGTATATCATTCGCGGACAATAGTCTGGTTACGGTCAGGACCTACGGAAACGATTGATACGGGAGTCTCCAGATACTGCTCGATGAATGAGATGTAGCTGTTGAACTCCTCGGGGAACTCATCCTCGTCATGAACCTTGGTCAGGTCTGTCATCCAACCCGGCATCTCCTCGTAGATAGGCTCAACACCCTCGCAGTCGAACGGGAATTCATCGGTCTGAGTGCCGTCGGGCAGCTTGTAGGCTACGCAAGCCTTGATGGTCTTGAATGTATCGAGAACGTCGCTCTTCATGAGGATCAGGTCAGTTACACCGTTCAGACGGACAGCATAACGCAGTGCAACCAGGTCAACCCAACCGCAGCGGCGGCGACGGCCTGTAACAGCACCGAACTCATGACCGCGGTCTGAGAGAGACTCGCCGTCAGCGTCAAACAGCTCTGTGGGGAAAGGACCGCTACCTACACGTGTGCAGTAGGCCTTCATGATACCGAACACCTTACCGATGTTGCGGGGAGCTACACCCAGACCGGTGCAGGCACCGGCGCAGATGGTGTTTGATGAGGTAACGAACGGATATGAACCGAAGTCAATATCAAGCATGGTACCCTGGGCACCCTCGCAGAGGATGGTCTTGCCCTCATTCAGAAGGTTGGCTACAAAGTGCTCGCTGTCCACGAACTTGAACTGCTTCATATACTCGATACCCTCACGCCATGCCTTCTCCAGGGGAGCCAGGTCATACTCAAAGTTCAGGCTCTTGAGCGTGCGCTCGTGAGCGGCGCGTGCAATGGCATAACGCTCCTCAAAATCGGGGCGCAGCAGATCGCCTACGCGAACGCCTGTACGTGCAACCTTGTCGGTGTATGTGGGACCGATGCCACGGCCTGTGGTACCCACCTTGCTTGAACCCTTTGAAGCCTCGATGGCGCTGTCAAGCAGACGGTGTGTCGGCAGGATCAGATGAGCCTTCTTGGATATGAGCAGACGGTTCTTAAGGTCTATGCCGGCAGCCTCGAGAGCCTCGGCCTCAGCCTTGAAGAGAGCTGCATCGAGCACCATACCGTTGCCTATGATATTCTGTTTGTTGCCCTGGAACACTCCCGACGGAATGGACTTGAGCACGAACTTCTTGTCATCGAAAATAAGGGTATGGCCGGCGTTGGGACCTCCCTGGAAACGTGCTACCACGTCATAACGCGGTGTGAGCACATCCACAACCTTTCCTTTTCCCTCATCACCCCACTGCAAACCCAGCAGGACATCAATCTTTTCAGTCTTCATTTCTTGTCTTTATGTATTTTGTTCAATTTACTCTGTTTTTTCTTGAGGTCCGATGCACACTTGCTGCACATGCCGTATACAGTCAGAACCCAACTCGTGGAGTTGAAACGGCGGGTACGCATCTCCATTATCTGACGACGCACCTTGTCGTTGTTCATCTCCGTTGTCTTGCCGCAGCTGCCGCATACCAGTCGTATCACGCCTTTGCTGCGGTCCGTCCTCTCAAAGAGGACCCTGTCATCCAGGAACACCTTGCGTACCAGTCCCGCATCCTCAAACAGCTTGAGGTTGTTGTAAACCGTGGCACGGCTTATTCGCGTACGGCTCTCCTGCGACATCTGTCGGGAAAGCTCCTCGGCCGATACCGCCGTATCAACCGAGTATATGGCGTCGAGCAGCAGGTTTCGCTCCTGCGTGTTGCGCAGAGAGTTCAGGCGCAGGTAGTCAGAGAGATTCTGACGCGCCGTGCTTATGCTGTCCGCCTTATCCATTATCTGTGCCCAAACAGCTCAGGACAGTCCTGGCAGCCTGAGCACACTTAAGGTCCGTGTCATTGATGGCGGCGTTTGCCTGGTCTTTAAGTTCCCTGACATAGCGCTCACTCATCTGACGTCCCGTACGCAGCATATGAGCAAGCGTAAGGAATCCGCAGTAACGGGCCATGGAATTATCGGAAGCTATCCATCGGAAGGCAGCCTCCGAAGCCCCCTTCATCTTGCTGAAGAGGTACATGGAGCACATCTCAGCAAGATCGGGAAACTCTATCTGTTCTATCCAGAGGTCAGCCAGGTCAGACTGGAATTCGTCCTCAGGATAAATAAGCGCAGCCAGGATACGACACTCCCTGATATCCTCTTTCCAGAGAGCAGCCGCCAGCTGGGCATCCTTACCGGTCTCCGATGCTATCTGTTTGAGTCCCGGAACCCCCACTCCGAAATTGAGCTTATATCCGATGCCCGCCTCCCTCATACTGGTTGAGGCCACACCGTTCATGTTCAGTCTCAGTTTCTTCTTTATCTCGAGGATTCTCTCTTGAACCGTCATCGCTGCAGATAGTATCAGATTACCGTTATGTTACTTGGAGAGATGGCGTTTCTTGTACTGGTGAGGGGCCTCGCCCTTCTCCTTGAAGAAAGCAGCATAGAACGACTGACGGTTGGCAAAGCCTGAACGGCGTCCTATCTCCTCCATTGTCATATCCAGAAAACGTTTGTCGGTTAGCATATGCACCGCATCACGAACCCTGAATTCATTCACCAGACTGGAATAGTTCATTCCGAATCTTGAGTTAATCACAGCTGAAAGGTATCTGGGGTTAGTCTTCAGATCCTCAGCTAACTGCTTGGCGGAATAGTCGGGATCGCGGTACTTTTTCTGTGCCACGACGATTGTCAGGATTCCGTCATACAGTTCATCGGCAAGTTCTGCACGGATAAGGCCTCGGTAGTTGGCGTCCTTTTCGGCCTTTTCTCTGATTTTGTAAGGCTTAGTGTCCACTTTCTTAAGAATATTTACGTCCACAAAATAAATACTTTTCTGTCTAATCTCAATACTATAACAGTCAATATTATTTAAAATAATCACAACGGAATTCCCGTGTTACTCCCTACAGGATTTTTTTGTAATTTTGGCACACTTCAATCCGTTATGCCCGTGATAGACCAGCTTACCATAGAGAAGATACTCGATGCCGCCAACATTGTCGATGTGGTATCCGAGTTCGTCACCCTGCGCCGCCGCGGTGTGAACTTTGTGGGACTGTGTCCGTTCCATAACGAGAAGACCCCCTCGTTCTACGTATCGCCCTCCAAGGGCATATGCAAGTGCTTCAGTTGCGGAAAGGGCGGCAACGCCATCCATTTCCTCATGGAGCACGAGCAGATGTCGTTCCAGGATGCAGCCGAGTGGCTGGCCAACAAATACGGGATACCGTTCCGCAAACGTGAGATGACGGACTCCGAAAAGGCCCTGCAGAACGAGCGCGAATCAATGTTCATAACCAACCAGTTCGCCCTGGATTTCTTCAAGGACACCCTGCTCAATACCGACAAGGGACGTGCCATCGGACTTGCCTATTTCCGCAAGCGCGGTTTCCGTGACGACATACTTGACAAGTTCTTCCTGGGTTACTGTCCCGATGAGCCCGATGCCCTGGCACGCGCTGCCCTGGCCAAGGGTTTCACCAAGGAGAACCTCATCAAGACCGGTCTCTGCTACGAACGTGAGAGTGACCATCAGCTGCGTGACCGTTTCCACGGCCGTGTGATATTCCCGGTCCACTCCATAGCCGGCAAGGTGGTGGCGTTCGGAGGCCGCATAATGAGTTCCGATGCCAAGGTGGCCAAATACGTGAATTCACCCGAGTCAGTCATCTACTCCAAGAGCCGCGAGCTCTACGGACTCTACCAGGCCAAGCAGGCCATTGTCCGCAAGGACCGCTGCTTCCTGGTTGAAGGCTATGCCGATGTCATATCGATGTTCCAGAGCGGAGTGGAGAACGTGGTCGCATCGAGCGGCACGTCACTCACCCCCGGTCAGATACGTCTCATACACCGTTTCACCAACAACATCACGGTTCTCTATGACGGCGACAAAGCCGGTATAAAGGCATCGTTGAGAGGAATCGACATGCTCCTGGCCGAAGGCATGAACGTAAAGGTCCTGCTGCTGCCTGACGGCGAGGATCCCGACAGTTTCGCCCAGGGTCGCGGAGCCACCGAATTCCAGAAATACATCGACACCCATCAGGTGGATTTCATCCGCTTCAAGGTGAACCTCCTCATGGAGGATGCCGCCGATGACCCCTACAGCCGCAGCGAACTTATCAAGAGCATAACACAGAGCATATCGGTCATACAGGACCCCATCGTACGTTCGGTCTATATAACTGAGTGCAGCCAGATCATGAAGATTGACGAGCGTCTGCTCATCAATGACGTGAACCGCCGTCAGCGTGAACAGGCACAGGCCGCAGCTCAGACCCCGCGTCCTGCTGTATCGGCCGATGAAAACGGACAGAATCCGGAACCGCAGCCGGCAGAGCCGGACAATCAGGAGACTCCAGCTGAGCCCACACCCGAGCCGGAGATATCGGCCGAGGACAAGCTGCGTCAGGACATACGTGCGCTCAAACGTGACGGATTCGGTCCCATGATGGACAAGGAACGGCTCCTTTCACAGCTGATAGTAAGATACGGCGGTAAAGTGATGTGCACCTTCCAGGATGACGAGGGAAAGGATCAGAACATGACCGTAGGACAGTTCATCGCAGGATCGCTTCAGAATGACGGTCTTGAGTTCCGCCATCCCGTATACAAGCGTTTTGTAGAACTCATGTCAGAGCATCTTGAGGAGCAGGATTTCAACTCCGAGAAGTTCTTCATGTCACACCCCGAGACATTCGTAAGCCTCACAGCCGCCAGTCTCATGGAGGAGCGTTACCAGTTGAGTAACCTCTTCAAGGACAGCAAACCCGTGGAGGATGAGAACTACCTCTTCAAACTGACCCGCCACATCATGGCTGACTACCAGATGGAGGTGGTCCGCCTGGAAATCAAGAATGTAGAGCGTCAGATTCAGGATGCTCAGGCCGGGAATCTGGCGGAGTTGCAGAGCAGGTATCAGCAGCTGATTGGAGCCCGGGCTCAGCTTTCCAAGGAGCTGGGGGATCGCATAATCAATTTATAGCCTTCAGCGGGGCACAAAGGGGACGGTTCTATCTGTGCCCTTATGAACCCACTCAAATTAGCAGAATAAAAAAAGGGCACAGATAGAACCGTCCCCTTTGTGCCCCTCGGATGTTATTTGCGGGAGATCAGGTTCATGAACTCCTCGCGGGTCTTGGCCTGGTTGAATGCGCCGGTAAAATCAGATGTAGTTGTAACGGAATTTTGTTTTTCTACGCCGCGCATCTGCATGCACATATGGCTGGCCTCGATAACGACCATGACGCCAAGCGGCTGGAGTGTATCCTGGATGCAGTCCTTGATCTGCGATGTCATGCGTTCCTGTACCTGGAGGCGGCGTGCAAAGACATCGACCACGCGGGCGATCTTGCTCAGACCGGTAATGTAGCCATTGGGAATATATGCCACGTGAGCCTTGCCGTAGAACGGCAGCATGTGGTGCTCACACAGTGAGTAAAAGTCAATATCCTTTACTATAACCATCTGCCTGTAATCCTCCTTGAACATGGCCGATTTCAAGATGGCAGAGGGGTCTATATCATAGCCGCTCGTAAAGTCGAGCAGGGTCTTGGCGACACGCAACGGAGTGCGCACCAGACCTTCGCGGCCGGCATCGGGCTCTATGATCTTAAGGATCTCTTCGTAGTGTTTCTTGAGGGCGAGAAACTTCTCGGACCCTTCATCGGAATAAGGTATCAGTGAACTCATAACGGGATTGTTATCTCCTCATTTCGTAATATGAACATACCCTTGTAAGGGGTCTCTTTCCTGAGTTTGCGCAGCGTCTCAAAGGCCTCCTCGTAATAGAGGAAGTCGCCTACGGTGCAACGCCAGCGCGGGTTTTTGAATTCTGTATGTACCGGAAGGTCGGGGTAACGGCTGCGGAGATAACGGTCAACCTCATTAGCCCTCTCTTTCGATGCACGTGTGTTGTTTCCCGCAAAGACCTGTATACGGTAACCGGTAGCCTTGATCTTGGTGCCGGACTCTACATCGGACACAACTCCGATGAGGCTGTCCAGACGTACGTCACTCTGTACGCGTATGGTGCCCTTGCCTGGGATATCCCTCTCCAGCTCCTGGACCAGCGTCCTTTGCTGGGCGCTGGCCAGAGCCGTAAAGAGAAGCAGGAGTATTGCAAATCCTGTCTTTTTCATATTGTTTTAATGGTTATTTCCAAGCGTCGATGATGCCCTTGAAGTCAGCAACCTTAAGTGAGGCGCCGCCAATCAGACCACCGTCGATATCAACCTTAGCGAACAGCTCAGCAGCGTTTGAAGGCTTGCATGAACCGCCGTAGAGGATTGAAGTGTCCTCAGCAACCTGCTTGCCGTACTTGTCGGCGATCACTGAACGGATGTAAGCGTGAATCTCCTCAGCCTGATCGGCAGTAGCGGTCTTACCGGTACCGATAGCCCAGATGGGCTCGTAGGCGATGGTGATGTTCTTGAACTCCTCAGCTGAGAGGTTGAATACTGAACCCTCGAGCTCAGCCTTAACAACCTGGTTCTGGATACCCTTCTCGCGCTCGTCGAGTGACTCACCGATGCAGAAGATTACCTTAAGACCGTTGGCAAGAGCCAGCAGGACCTTCTCCTTGAGGATGTCATAAGTCTCGTGATAGTACTCACGGCGCTCTGAGTGACCCAGGATCACATACTCAGCACCAGTTGACTTAACCATGGCAGCAGATACCTCGCCGGTGTAAGCGCCTGACTCCTTGTCAGCGCAGTTCTCAGCTGAAAGGCCGATTACGTTGTGATCAATGATATCAGAGATCTTGGCAAGATGAATGAACGGTGTGCCGATGATAACATCGCAATTGGGTTTATCGGCAGCCAACACCTGATTCAGCTCTTCAGCGAGAGCAATACCTTCCTGGAGATTCTTGTTCATCTTCCAGTTTCCGGCAACAATTTTCTTTCTCATTTCAAAAACAGTATTAAAAACGTTATTGTTATTGTATCAACTCTTTCAGTCTGTCAATCAGCACAACCAGCAGGAGCGGCAGCAGGAACAGTACCGCGATGGCCCACGGAGTATGCAGCGGATCGGGAGCGGGAACGGCGCCTACCTCAATCTCGTCAAGAGGTGCCGACAGCTGGTCATCCGAAGGAATGCGCGAGTGGCTCCATTTGTTTATTATAACGCCGTCCTTAAGCAGTACCAGTCCCGGATTGGAACGTACCATGGTCTGCAACGGGATGTCATCACAGGACACGAACTTGATTTCGGCACCGGCATTCTCAGTCCACTGCCTTATGACGTCGTTACCTGACGCAGTCACTCCTATCATGTTGTATCCCCAATGTCCGCAATAATCAAACACATCGTCTATCAGATCCAGGTTGGTCTCGCTTGCGTTCTCCAGATGGGGAGATACGAGCAGGAACGTATACGACGAGTCGCACAGGATATCGGGGGTTATGTCATTCATCTCATCATCGAACAGCGTGAACTCGGCCAGCGAGTGGACACCGTTCTCTATGCCGACGCGTATATCGGTCCCCACCTTATAGGCCCTGAAATCCAGGATAGGCAGGCTGTTTATGTTGGCCGTCATGAACCTGAGCGATATGGCCACCACGATTATGGTAACCCAGCACTGGCGACGGGCCGATACAAACGGGACTATGCTCTTACGGCCGGCGAACACAAGGATAGCCAGCGCAAGCAGGAATATGTTCTTGGAGAATGTCTGCCAGTTGGTGAGTACAATGGCATCGCCGAAACAGCCGCATTCATGTACCGGGTTCTTGAGTGCCACATAGAGGGTGAACGGGGTCAGTATGGCCATCATGATGAGTGACACCAGCGATGTCCCCTTGCTGAACGTACCCAGCAGCAGATATGCTCCTATCAGAATCTCAAAGCCGGCCAGCAGGCAGGCAAAGATAAGCAGAGTGGAATCAAGCAGGACACCTCCCATTCCGAATGCATACAGGTAGTCCGAGAGCTTGATCTGTGTACCCACAGGGTCAATAGCCTTGACTATGCCCGAAAACATGAATGTGAGACCCAACAGGACTCTGGCAAAGTTCACCAGAATCTTGAGAGGCAGTCCGTTCTTGGTTGATTCCTTTTCCATATCATTGTTCTTTACCCCCGTTCTCTATGACTGTCTTGATCAGTCCGAAAACGGCGTAATTGATCATGTCCATGTAGTTGGCGTCTATCCCTTCCGATACGACCGTCTTGCCCTCATGACTCTCAATCTCCTTGGTACGGTTGATCTTGGTAAGGATAAGGTCCGTATATGATGATGTACGCATGCCGCGCCAAGCCTCGTCATAATCGTGGTTCTTCTTTTTCATCAGCTCAAGGGCGGCCGTGGCATATTTGTCATACTCACGGATAGCCCACTCGGTATCCACATCGACGGTATCGGCAAATCCGTGCTCCAACTGAATCAGAGCTATGATTCCGTAATTTACGATACCTATGAGTTCGGAGCGTATGCCCTCGTCAATGAGTGACACGCCCTTGGTCTCTATGCTGCGTATGCGCTTGGCTTTGATGAATATCTGGTCTGTGAGCGACTCAGGACGCATGATACGCCATGATGCCCCGTAGTCCTGCAGTTTCTTTACGTACAGTGAACGGCACATCTCTATCACCTCCTCAAACTCCTTATTCGTATCAGGCTTTTTCATCTCACTTATAACTTACAGTCAGTTTACCCTCAGTGTCTGCCCTACCTTGATGATGGCATTCCTTGAAATGCCGTTCAGCTTGCATATGTTGGCCACTGTGGTCTCATTCTTTATGGCTATCCTACTCAAAGTGTCTCCGCTGCGTACTTTGTAGTACACCTCGCGGGTGTTCTTGGAGTAGACGTAATAATCGGTCACTGCCGTCTGATGCGGGAAATCGAACATCAGCGCGGGGTTAATGGCCTGTCCAAGGATACGCGTCTCAAAATGCAGATGCGAACCGGTGGAACGGCCTGTGTTACCGCCAAGTCCTATCGGGTCACCGGCATGAACTATTTCGTTCTCGCCCACCAGTTTCTTGGACAGATGGCCGTATACGGTCTCCAGTCCGTTGGGATGACGTATCACCAGATAGTGGCCGTAGCCGCGGCGCTCGTAACGGGATATACGCACCTTTCCGTCAAATGCGGCACGGATGGTATCACCGGTCTTGACCTTGATGTCGATGCCCAGATGGGCTCTCGCCCTGCGGGGACGGTATCCGAACTTGTCGGTTATGCGGGTGCTGTCTGTCGGCATGTAATATCCCTTCATGGATATGATCACCGAGTCAGGCAGACTTGCATCGTTGAAATTGTGGACATACTGGTTACTCCATTCCGGATAGAGATACGAGGCAGGATTCTCCAGGTCCACAGCCATTCCGGCTGAAAGATGTGCCGGCATGAGCACTCTCTCCATGGGCTGAACCCATGTAAGGTGTGCAGGTACAGCATCCTGTGCGGTTACGTTGAGTGTTGCAGATACCGCAATACCGAGCAGCAGAACGATCCTTTTTGCAATGCGCATGTACATCTTTTTATTTTTCAACCTGCGAAGTTAGGTATTTTCTACGATATTGAAGACCAGTCATACTCACTTTTCTTGAGACGGCGCAGCACACGACCCATCAGGACGTTCTCCTGGCGGGTAAGTTCTGGATCATCGGCAACAATGTCCCTGGCTATCTCACGGACATGTTCAATGAGTGCTCCGTCCCTGGCCAGATTGGCCATCCTCAGGTCAAAAGCCATACCGCTCTGCTGTGTTCCCTCCAGGTCACCGGGACCGCGGAGCTTAAGGTCAGCCTCGGCAATCTCGAATCCGTCACAGGTGGCGGTCATTATCTCAATCCTCTTCCTGGTATCCTCCGACAGCTGATACGGAGTGACCAGCAGGCAGAAAGACTGGTCGGCGCCACGGCCCACACGTCCGCGTAGCTGATGCAGCTGTGAGAGTCCGAACCTGTTGGCGTTCTCTATGACCATGATGCTGGCGTTGGGCACATCCACGCCCACCTCAATCACGGTCGTAGCAACCATAATCTGTGTCTCGTTACGTTTGAACCGCTGCATCTCGGCATCCTTCTCGGCCGGTTTCATACGGCCGTGCACCTTGCTCACCGCATACCCCGCAAACCGCTCGCAGACAGTGAGATAGCCCTCCTCAAGGTTCTTGAGGTCAATCTTCTCGCTCTCCTCAATGAGCGGATAGACTATATAAGCCTGACGTCCCTTCTTGAGTTCACGGTCCAGGAAGGCATAGACCGATGTATGGTTGCCGTCGTAGTAATGATCTGTCTGTATGGGCTTACGTCCGGGAGGCAGTTCGTCTATGACCGATACATCCAGGTCACCGTAGAGTGTCATGGCCAGGGTCCGCGGTATGGGTGTTGCCGTCATGACCAGCACGTGCGGCGGCATATTGCTCTTGCTCCACAGACGCGCTCTCTGAGCCACTCCAAAGCGGTGCTGCTCGTCAATCACCACGAATCCCAGACGGCTGAACTCAACCGGGTCCTCCAGCACGGCATGGGTGCTCACCAGTATGTTTACGCTGCCGTCCTTGAGCCCTTTGAGAATAGCCTCGCGGCGCTTGCCCTTGATGCTGCCTGTAAGCAGTTCCACATGCAGTCCCAGACCGTCTATATATCGGCTTATATTGGCAAAATGCTGTTCGGAGAGTATCTCGGTAGGAGCCATGATGCAGGCCTGATAACCGTTGTCAATGGCTATGAGCATGGTCATGAGAGCCACCATGGTCTTGCCGCTGCCCACATCACCCTGAAGCAGGCGGTTCATCTGACGACCGCTACCCATGTCGGTACGAATCTCACGTATCACCCGTTTCTGTGCTCCGGTCAGGCTGAATGGTAGTTTCTCGTTGTAGAATCGGTTGAAACTGTCACCAATTTTCGCAAAGACATAACCCTTGAAACGGCGCTGACGGTCACTTGCAAAACGGGCCAGGTTAAGCTGGACATAGAACAGTTCCTCAAACTTGATTCGCAGCTGGGCCAGACGGAGTTCGAGCGGAGTGCGGGGGTTATGAACCACCTTGAGCGCATCGGTCAAGCCCATAAGATGTTCCTTCTCACGGAGCCAGTCGGGAAGAGTCTCCGGCAGAGGTTCCACGATCAGGGCCATCAGGTTAGTCACCAGCTTACGTATGGCGGCGGAGTTGAGACCCGCCTTTTTCATCTTCTCGGTGGTGTTGTAATAGGGCTGCATACCCATCTCGGAGAGGTTGAGGTTCGCCTCAAGGTCAATCTCCGGATGTGCTATGTTCACTCTTCCGCCAAAAATCGTAGGCTTGCCGAACACCACATAATCCACACCGGGGCGGTATCGGTCAAGGATGAATTTAATTCCGCTGAACCATACCAGGTCGGCTACGCCGGTGCCGTCACTGAAGTGAGCCACCAGCCGCTGCTTGCGTCCTTCACCTATCTGCTCAAAGCTCAGTATCTTACCCTTGAGCTGGATATATGGCATGGTGCCGTCCACCTCCCTCACTTGGAAGATGCGGCTACGGTCAATGTATTTGTAAGGAAAATAGTAAAGCAGATCCTCAAGCGTGGTAATCTGGAGCTCGCTCTTTAGAAGGGCTGCTCTTGCCGGACCTACGCCGGGCAGATATTTGACATCACGCTGGTCAAGATCAAGCATCAGGCACGGCCGAACATCATCTTGTCACAAACAGAGGCTGTAACCTCCTTTCCACGAAGCCGGTTGATGATTGCCTTTGCAAATTCAACCGCAGCGGCAGGACCGCAGGCTGTGATGATATTTCCGTCAACCTCAACAAGTGACTCGGTGCACTCCGCACCCTTGAGCATACCCTCGCAACCGGGGTAGCAGGTTGCCTTGTGGCCTTGAAGCAGGCCATGCTTGCCCAGCACCGTGGGAGCGGCGCAGATTGCGGCCAGAGGTATGTTCTTGCCGTAGGCCCATCTGAGCAGAGCCTCCAGCTCCTTGTGGTTGCCAAGGTTGGTGGCACCGGGCTGACCGCCGGGAAGTATAAGCATCTCGGCATCACTGAAGTCTGTATTCTCGAACAGGTCATCGGTCTGGACAGGTATACCCTGACTGCTCTTGACCAGGAACTCGCCGGTTACGGATATGGTGTTGACCTCTATCCCGGCGCGGATTAGCATGTCCAGCGGGGTGATTGTCTCTATGGCCTCGAAGCCTTCGGCAAGAAAAATGTAAACCATTTTAATTGAGAATTGAGAATTGAGAATTATTGAACCTGCGTTATTTGAGTTTGAAGTAGTAGGTGATAGTACCGGTCTG
>JBGURN010000135.1:0-16949 GCA_045131955.1 Bacteroidaceae bacterium | reverse complement strand
ATAGTTTGTAAAGCGAACAAATCAAACATAATAACATTCAAATTATGGACAAACAGGTAAAGAATTACGTTGAGAAATTCATGGCTGAGCTGATCGCCAAGAATCCCGGTGAGAAGGAATTCCACCAGGCCGTTAGCGAGGTCGTTGAGAGTGTTGCACCTTACATCCTTCAGAACCCCTACCTCCTGGATCAGAAGATCATGGAGCGTATGGTTGAGCCTGAGAGAGTCATCATGTTCCGTGTACCTTGGATGGATGACAAAGGTGAGATTCATGTAAACCGCGGTTTCCGCGTTCAGATGAACAGCGCCATTGGCCCGTACAAAGGCGGTGTACGTTTCCACTCAAGCGTTAACCTGAGCATCATGAAGTTCCTTGCTTTCGAGCAGACCTTCAAGAACAGCCTTACCACACTCCCCATGGGTGGTGCTAAGGGTGGTTCAGACTTCAGCCCCCGTGGCAAGTCAGACGCTGAGGTAATGCGTTTCTGCCAGAGCTTCATCAACGAGCTTTATCGTCATATCGGTCCTGACACCGACGTACCTGCTGGTGATATAGGTGTAGGCGGCCGTGAGGTTGGTTTCATGTTCGGTCAGTACAAGAAGCTCAAGAACGAGTGGACTGGTACTTACACCGGTAAGGGTCAGTGCTGGGGCGGTAGCCTCCTGCGTCCTGAGGCAACCGGTTACGGTGCTTGCTACTTCGCTCAGGATATGCTTGCTACACGCGGCAAGAGCTTCCAGGGCCAGACAGTTGTTATCTCAGGTTCAGGTAACGTTGCCCAGTACGCTGCCGAGAAGGCTATGCGTCTTGGTGCCAAGGTTGTTACCTTCTCAGATTCAAACGGTTACATCTACGATCCCGAGGGCATGACCGAGGAGAAGATCGCTTATGTAAAGAACCTCAAGAACGTTATCCGTGGCCGTATTAAGGAGTATGTAAAGCAGTATCCTAACGCCAAGTACTTCGAGGGCGAGCGTCCTTGGGGCGTTAAGTGCGACATCGCTATGCCTTGCGCTACTCAGAACGAGATCGAGCTTAAGGATGCTGAGAAGCTGGTTGCCAACGGTTGCTACTGCGTAACTGAGGGTGCTAACATGCCTACCACTCCCGATGCAATCGCTCTGTTCCAGAAGAACAAGATGCTGTACTCACCCGGTAAGGCTTCAAACGCCGGTGGTGTATCAACATCAGGTCTTGAGATGTCACAGAACTCAATGCGTCTCAAGTGGACCGCTGAGGAGGTTGACGAGAAGCTGCATCGTATCATGTCCGATATCCACGCTGCCTGCGTTAAGTACGGTACCGAGGAGGACGGCTACATCAACTACGTGAAGGGTGCTAACATCGCCGGCTTCATCAAGGTAGCCAACGCTATGTGCGAGCAGGGTCTCGTATAAGCAGTCTCTAAGTTGGCTACCGCGTTTGCGATAGCAAACTAAAACAAGGCCGGCTGCCCCCGGCAGCCAACGCAATGTGCGAGCAGGGTCTGGTTTAATCCGAGACTTGTCTAATTGACACATAATTCATAATTTTGGGCTGGCCTAGCAATGGGTCAGCCCAAATTATTCAGATAGATGGAAGAGAACGAAAGACGTAATGTGGAGTTGATGTCCCGTAGGATACGCCGTATCCTGCTCGTGTGCAATAACTACGACAGCTACTCCCTTGAGGAGGATGGACATATTGAGGCACAGATTGCCGAGGACTATGCATCGTTGAACCTGAGTAACCCGCCCGAAATCGTAAGGGTGGAGACCACAATAGAGGCTCTGCAGATGGTGCGTGACGGAGAGCGTTTTGACCTTGTGATCACCATGTACAACGTGGGCGAGGTGAGCGTGTTCGACTTCTCGTGCCAGATGAAATCCATTGTGCCCGATACCCCCATCGTGCTGCTGGCATCGTTCTCCCGTGAGATTTACCGCCGAATCCAGGATCATGACACATCGGCCATAGACTGGTTCTTCTGCTGGAACAACTCCACGGACCTTATCATAGCCATCATCAAACTGCTTGAGGACCGCATGAACGCGGAGCATGACATACTTGAGGAGGGTGTTCGCGCCATACTTCTGATTGAAGACTCCGTACGTTACTACTCCAGCTACCTGCCGGCTCTCTACAAACTGGTACTGCGCCAGAACAGTGATGCCATCAGTGACACACTTAATGAAAAGCAGCAGACAATCCGTAAGCGCTCACGTCCCAAGATCCTCATGGCTAGCTGCTATGACGATGCCGTGGAGCTCTATGAGCGTTACAAGCAGAACATTCTCGGTGTGATATCGGACATAGGGTTCGTGATACACCGTGACGATCCCCCTGAAAAGGAGAAACTCGATGCAGGCATAGACCTGTGCCATCATATCCGCCAGGACAACCCCACCATGCCCATACTCATGCAGTCATCGCAGGAGAGCATGCGTAAGGTGGCTCAGGAACTCGGTGTGGGCTTTGTGGTAAAGACCTCCAAGACACTGACACATGACCTCTCTGAGTACATAGGCCGTGAGTTCGGATTCGGTGATTTTGTTGTGACCGATCCCCAGACCGGCGAGGAGCTGTTCCGTGCCAAGGACCTGTACGGATTCGAGAAGATAATCAAGGAGATATCGGACAGCGATTTCCGCCGTCTGAGCGACAAGAACTACATATCGCGCTGGCTGTTCGCCCGCGGTCTGTTTACCCTGGGCAAGCAGCTGCGTCCGCTCACCATACGTGATGACTCGGACATCCAGGAGATACGCCGCCTGAACCTGAGCATCATACATGACTTCCGTATCATGCAGGGAGTGGGCGTGGTGGCCAAGTTCAACCCCGCCACCTACAACGACACCATAAGGTTCTCCCGTCTGGGAAGCGGCTCGCTGGGCGGCAAGGCGCGTGGTCTGGCGTTCCTGAACCATGTGCTCGTAAAGTATGACATGTATGACAAGTATGAGGATGTGCGCATAACCGTACCCCGCACCCTTGTCATCACGACCGAATATTTTGACCGTTTCATCATAGACAACGGCCTCCAGTATGTAATCAATTCCGATATATCCGATGCCGAGATCCTGTCGGAGTTCGTGGCATCGACCCTGCCTCAGGAACTGACCGATGCGCTCAAGGTGTTCATACACAAGGTGCGCAAGCCGCTGGCCGTACGCTCGTCATCCAAACTGGAGGACTCATACTACCAGCCGTTCGCAGGTGTCTACTCCACCTACATGATTCCACGCACGGATAATGAGGACCAGCAGCTCAGACTGCTCTCCAAGGCTATCAAGAGCGTGTATGCTTCAATCTTCTATGCATCATCACGTAGCTATATATCCGCTACGGCCAATATGATATCGGAGGAGAAGATGGCCATCATACTGCAGGAGATTTGCGGCAGCAGCGACCAGGGTTATTTCTTCCCCACGCTGTCGGGTGTGGCCCGCTCCGTAAACTTCTACCCCATAGGTCATGAGAAGGCTGAGGACGGCATCGTCAAGGTGGCGTTCGGACTGGGCAAGGCGGTGGTTGACGGTGACCTGGTGCTCCGTTTCTCGCCCAAATACCCCAAGCATGTGCTCCAGACATCGACCATAGAGCAGGTCATGACCGAGACCCAGAAGCAGATGTTCGCGCTCAACCTCAACCCCGAGAAGTTCAAGACATCGATCGATGACGCCGTGAACCTGGAGCATCTGGACATATCGGACTGCGAGAAGTTCCGCAACCTCAAGTATGTGGTATCGACCTGGGATCTCGAGAATCAGCGAATGGTTGACTCGGCATATCCTACCGGCCCCCGATTCGTTACCTTTGCCCAAATGCTCAAGTACAAGACATTCCCGCTGGCTGAGATTGTCCAGGATTTGCTTGACATAGCCGCCAAGGAGATGAAATGCGGCGTGGAGATAGAGTTCGCAGCCGATCTTGACCGCGGAGGAGACCCTGACAAATTGCCCAAGTTCCAGGTGCTGCAGATACGTCCCATATCGGTTGACAGCCGTAACGTTGATGTGGACTGGAATGAGATTGACACCGACGGCGCCATGCTCAAGTCCGACAGCGCACTGGGTACCGGATGGATCAAGGGCATACATGATGTGATCTACCTCAAGAAAGAGGCTTTCGATACGCAGAAAACCACAGCAATGGGCCGTGAGCTGACCGCCATCAACACCCGCATGCGTTCGGAGGGCAAGAACTACGTGCTCATAGGGTTCGGCCGATGGGGCTCAAGCATACCGTCACTGGGCGTTCCCGTGCAGTGGAGCAATATATCCGAGGCCAAGGTCATTGTAGAGTGCAGCCTGGAGGATTTCCGTGTGGATCCCAGCCAGGGCACCCACTTCTTCCAGAACCTGACCTCATTCAACGCCGGTTACATAAACGTGGATCCCTACGGCATCAAGGATGACGTGATGGACTTTACTGAACTTGACAAACTGCCCGCTGTAGAGGAGACAGAGTTCCTGCGTCACGTCAGGTTTGACCGCGAACTTGAAATCTGCATAGACGGCCGCAACAGCAAGGCGTTCATAAAATAAACCGACATTATAAAAAAATAACAAATCTTTAAGGGCCTATTTGAATTTTTATTAATTTTGGCCTTGCATAAGTATGATTCACTTGCCATGGTGTTTACGGGCAAGTGAATTGTTGCTTTTATAATAGCCCTTAAACAAGTGGAATAGTCCCCAAACAAGTAAATATACATTAACCTAATATTTCGAAAGTCCTTATGAATTTCCAGAACAAGCAAGAACGATCATGGCTCACCAGACTGTGGGTTCTTATGATCCTGGTTTTCGTTTCCGGCGCGGGCAGCAAATTGTGGGCTGCATCCGATTTTGCCACGACAACTTACAATAAGGTTACTCACTATCCATCCATCAGTGAGCCTTACATTGCAGTTAGGATACTGTTTTATGATGCCAAGGATAAGGATTCGTTCTTTACCCATTGGAAGGCTGACGGTGTCAATGCCGGTCCGGCAGTCTATTTTGATGGTAAATATCTCTGCTCGCCGGATTGGCAGCTTGCATGGCCCGGTGGCGACAGCGATGACGGAGGATCCGGTGCCGACGGATATGTAAAAGACGAATGTACAGACCATGACGGATGGTGGGGAAAGGAATACACTGCAAAAGTTGACAATGTCAATTATACCATCAAATTCTGGAATCCCGTATGTAACAGTGATGACAAGCGTTACGTTGACATGTACATCTTCATGGACAAGTATTTCAACAACGTAACCCACTACGTGAAAATTAAGGGTCGCTGGCGTACAAACGGTGCCAGTCCCGTGGCTGAGACCAAGGAGAAGACATATGAAATAACAGCTTTCTCCATGAAAGTCGGTAGCCCTACGGCAGAGATGAGCGGTAACGACAAGATGAAAGTGTCGGGTGATCTGAACTCTACTCTTAGCGGATCTTTTACGATAGGTACCAAAAACAACCCGAACACAAGCACTTGGACAGATAATCTCGACAGCAAGCAGTCATTCAACAAGAGTTTAGCCTCATATTCCAAGAAAGAACTGAACTGCTATGGCAGAACCGATTATTTCAATAAATATACCACTTATGTGGAGTATATATACACGACAAGTGTTACAGCCAATAAGTTCACTCAAAGTGTCTCACTGTACCAATGGTACTCCTGCGATGTTCCCGGATACGTGCGTGCAAAGAATGTCAACGCATCAAAGGATGATATGTGGGAAAAGAAAGTCAATGTGACATGGGAGTTGGATGGCACAAATAACAATAAGGACGGAAAATGGTGCATCTCCCGTTACCCTGCAGGAAAGAAAGACGATATTACGGTTGTAAAAGAGGGTATAGGTGCCGATGTCAGGTCACAGACCGTTACAATACCTGATTGGGACAAGAATTATACATATGAAGTGTCATTCATACCTGCGAATGGCAGTAAGCGGAATGAACTGACCGTAAGCAAGGATTATCTCTTGCCGCGCAGTTGGGGCTTCCAGAAATTTGAAGCCGGTGTTAATCCGGATGACGAGAGCAATATCAAACTGACATGGCTGCATGAGAAACTGGATAATGCAGGCAGTCACAACTATAACCTGAAGATACAGCGTTGTACAGATTATGATCCTGAGAATCCGAATGATGCTTCGTGGGAAGATATCTCTACACAGTTAATAACGAGTAAAGAGACGTCCAAGGGCTCATATATTGACAACAGCAGTCTGTCCAATAAAACGACATATTCATATAGGTTGTATGTCAATGTCATGGAGGTCGATATGTTCAGTGATGTCGTATCAACCAGACTCGGTGGTTCAAGTATTACGGATTTCAAGGCTACACGCGGTTCCTACAGCAATATGGTCAAACTGCAGTGGCAGGCAAAACAGGTCGGTAACGATCCCACCAATTATTCGCTTCAGCGCCGTCCTTTGGGTAGCAATCTGGAGAGTGACTGGGCCGAAATCTATACGACCTCAGGAACAGCGTCAAGTTACAGCTACGATGACGAAACAGCTTTGGCCGGTTCGTTCAACCAATATAGGGTGGTCATCTGGGAAGAGAATTCCAAAGGTAAGAAGGAGTATACAAAGAGTAAGCTCGCAGATGGTTTCAGCCTGTCTTCGGGTATAATAAGCGGTAATGTGACATTTGGAACAGGTACGGCAGTTAAGAATGTTAAGGTTACACTCAAGAAGCAGAATATTGACGGTGACCTGACAAGCGGTATGAGTTCCCTGTATCTGGGCAACAGCGAATCCGGATTGGCCTATTATACTGACAGTCTGGATATACAGAATCTGTTCAAAAAGGATTTCTCATTCCAGATGTGGCTTTATCCCGATGGGAAACAGATGACAGCCAACAACACCAGATATACCCTGTTGGATGTATATCAGGCATTTACTCTTGGATTAAGGAAAGTTCCTAATGACAGCTGTTATGAGGTGACACCGTCATTTAATACTACATACAAGAATTCAGGTCTGAAGATACCGGCCGAGACATGGAGTCATGTCTCAATAGTTTATTCGAAGGCAAACCAGACCATTAAAGTATATTTGAACGGATCGGAACAGATAAAGAGCAGTGTCGTTCTAACCAACATGCAACTTCAATGGACCGATCTTGCAAAGACTGCAAAGAACATAGTTATCGGCAACTTCTCCAATTTCAACTCGTCGAGTAACTATCGTGGTTGCATTGATGATTTCCGATTCTTCACCAAGGCTTTGACAGACGAGGAGGTTGAAAAGAATTACAACCATCCCCTGGCCGGTAACGAGTCCGGATTGGCCATCTATTATCCCTTTGATGAAGGTTTGTCAACACAGACTGTCGCATACGATTTCTCAAGGACCAATGGCGTAGCTAACGGACGTCATGCCGAAGTCGGCAAGATTGCAGCCAAGGGAGTTGACAATATCCCGAATGAAAAAATGTTCAGCCTGATGGCTTATACCGATGAAACCGGTTATTATGAGATACGCGGTGTTCCGTTCTCAGGTGAAGGTACAGGTTACATTGTAATACCGGAGATGGGAATACATGAATTCTCACCTATCCGTCAGTCCAGATTTGTTAGCCAGCAATCTCTTGTTCATAGCGGTATCAATTTTGAGGATGTGTCATCGTTCCCTGTAAGCGGAAAGGTGTTCTACAGCGGTACTGATTATCCTGTTGAGGGCGTAAACTTCTATGTGGACGGTACAGTCTGCACCATGGACGGCAAGATGGTTGAGACCGATGAAAACGGTGAATTCCTGATAAGTGTGCCTATAGGTAATCACTACATCGAGCTGGCTAAAACCGGACACGTATTTGCCAATGGCCGTTATCCTGCATCACCTACCGGAACAAACAAGGAGACAATCAACTTTGACCGTGAGATAAAGGGCTTGGAATTCCGCGATACTACATTGGTTAACTTTACCGGACGTGTAGTCGGTGGTGACATACAGGGTGACAAACCCCTTGGCGGCAGATTGAGCGTCAACAACATCGGAGTTAGCCAGATGGTGCTCACACCGCTCAGGTCCAAGAGCCTTAACATAAAGAAGGTACCTTCACAAGACGGAACCTCATTCAGCTACAGGGCAAATGATGTGGAGGTTCCTGTTCCTTCAGATACCGTTACCATTGACAGTAAGTCATGGCGCGGAAAAGACGACAGCAACTGCAACAAGATATTCATTGAGACCGATTCCGTCACGGGAGAGTTCTCAGCTTTGATACCTCCTATTGAGTATCAGTTGAGTGTAGCGACTGTCCTTAACAGCTCAGGTCCCAAAATCACAGTGGGCGAAGAGACCACAATAGACCTTACAAATCCCCGTAAGGTACTGTCAGATACCCTTTATGTCGCAAACGGCGATGTCAATCTGTACAATTATCATACCAAGATGTTGCGTACATATCATGCCGAGCCTACGTTTACGGTTACCCAGGAGGGTCATGATGACGGCTCTTTCGGTATAAAGGATTATGTATATGCTGATGTCATGGATACTATTCCACTCTCTGTATATGATGTCGACAATAAGGGAGTAGTTACCTATAATTATGGTGATGACGGACATGGACACGGCGTGCCGGTATTCAAGCAGGAGGATTCCTACATATTCAATATCCGCGGATATGAGTATTATGTAAACGCCGATAACGGTAATGACGATTTTGTTCCTTTGAATGGTGTCGAGGTTACGATAGCCAATGCTATCTCATCGGAACAGAGCGTTTACGTAGTTGATGTGAACGGACATCAGGCCGGTGAGACCGTCGAACTCAAGAATAATAAACTGAAACTTGACAGTCTTGGCTGTGCCAGATACAAATGGAGAGCCGGATATCCTAATGTGGCATATCCTTATTCCCGTCCTATCTCCATATCATATAACGTGAACGGCAGAGATTACGGATGGAGCGGAAACGGCATGCAGGCTGTAGTTCTTGGTGACCTGTCAACCGGTAACAACTTTGTAACCAGCGGACCTGACAGATTGCACACAATCCTGCGTGATCCCCCCGGATCAGGTTCATCCGCAGAGTGGAGCAAGGGTCAGGTAACCACGACCACTACTCTTGAGGGAGCTACCTGGTCAGAGAGTTTTGAAGCCGGTGTCGTAATGCACATCGGAGGATCTGTGCTGGCATTCCAGGGCGTGTCCGCTCCCGGTATTACTGCCGGAACAATGGAGGTGTTTGACTCAAAAGACGATCAGACTGTCTATGCTCTCCTGGAGAGTGAAGGCGAATCATCGACAACAGAGGAGAATACCCTGACCATAACCCATACCGTTGCGACATCGGATGATCCCGGATTCGTTGGCGATCAGGGTGACGTGTTCATCGGTTCTGCAACTAACATCATATTCGGAAATGCCCGTCATGTGGGATTCAAGAAAGAGAACGGCTCCATAGACCTTGGATTGAGCGAGGTCATTGTAACAGGATTGGAGTTCAAGACTACATTCAATTATTCGTTGTATTACATTGAGAATACCCTGTTCCCGAATTATGAGAAGATGCTGCGCTCACTGCTGGTTACCACTACTCAGGATTCGATAAACAGTTTCAAGAATAAGACATCGCATCCGGTTTATCTTACGACATTGTCACCTGATGATGAGAACTTTGGTCAAGACGGGACTTATGTCGCATTCTGTCCTTCATCGGCTTCATTCCTGACCGGAAATGAGGGTACCTCGTTGAAGGAACAGGATATGATAAAGAAGGGACTGGCTGATGGCACTCTCTTTGCAGACAGTGTAAAATGGATCAATAACCAGATTGCAAACTGGAAGATCTACCTGGCTCTCAATGAGGCCCAGAAGGTCAGGGCATTCAATAACCGTGATGACAAAGACTCTGTCAAGACCTATGACAACTATTCATTTGACGGTGGCGCAATAGTATCCCATTCGGTTGAGGAAGTTGATGTTACAACTAATTCTTACGAATGGACATGTGCAGCCGGTCTCCTGCTGGAGAATGAATTCGGAGGTCATGTGAATAATTTCGGCGTTGACGCCCACTTCCATAATGAAGCTAAGGGTGGTAAACACTCATCAAGTGAGGATACTGAGGAACTGTCAAGCTCATACTCATTTACACTGGCCGAAGAAGGCGATGATGCCATATCGGTTGATGTGTATACATTCGGAGGTTACGGCCCGATATTCCGTACCCGTGGCGGCCAGACCAGTGGACCGTATGAGGGTGAGGTCCAGACAAAGTATTACAAGCCCGGAACTACAATCATGGAGGCAACCATGCAGATAGAGGTTCCGCAGATTGATGTGGATGTTCCCCTTATCAGTGATGTGCCGGTAGGTTCGGCCGCCAATTATGTGGTGAAACTGTCCAATGCTTCAGAAATAGGTGCGGATGTGGCTTACAAGCTGTTCATGCTTGACGAGACCAATTCAACCGGAGCTCAGCTTTCAATGGACGGAAAGGTTCTTACCGAGGGACGTCTTATCAAGGTTCCCGGAAACCAGACTCTTACAAAGGCCTTGCAACTGCGCCAGACAGATCTGAGTGTGCTTGATTATGATAGCATAGGCGTTGTGTTCGCTTCGGAATCGCAGCCTGAGGAGATTGCCGATACCATCTTTATTTCGGCACGTTTCACTCCTTCGTCATCACCTGTGACTTTGGTTCTGTCTAACAATAAGATGAATACTGAAACAGGTACGGACCTGACACTCACATTCAAGGACTTTGACAGGAACTATCATAACCTGAAGGCATTCCGTCTGCAGCGTAAGTCTCCGGGAGCCACCACTTGGACGCAGTTTGCCGAGTATGTGGTAAATGAGTCTGATACGACCGGTAACAACAAAGTGCTTCCCAAGACAGGTGCGACAGTTGATTGCACCCTTCCGATGGGATCATATTCTGATGGTGAGTATCTGTTCAGGGTAGTTTCGGCCAGCACATACGGTACATCCGAGGTTTATCGTTACAGCGATGAGCTGCATCTTGTAAAGGATATGTCCAAGCCGCGTCCTATGGGACAGCCTGAGCCTACCGACGGTGTTCTTGAGATAGGTGATGAGTTGAGCCTGTCTTTCAATGAGCCGATTCTTAAGGGTGAACTGTCAGATCGTAACTTTGCAATTACAGGTGTCCTGAACGGAGCCCGGATTGCTCATGAGACAGCCCTTTCAATGAAGGGTTCCGGCAATATAGCTGCAACGGATGCCAATATCCTGTTGGCCGGCAAGGACTTCTCATTTGATATGTGGGTTTACCTGGGTGGCAGCGGTACGATCTTGAGCCACGGTAACGGTACCGACAAATTCACTGTAAGTGTCGATGCAAACGGTAAGCTGATAGTAAATATCGGAAAGAATACCTATTCCGATGACGATGCTCCGCTTGTTCCTATGAATAAATGGGCGTTCCTGTCATTGAGTTACAAGACTACCAGGAATGGTGGATTGCTCTATGCTTCGGCGGCCGATGAAAACCCGTCTGTAGATATATTCGATGGCTTGGAAGTTGCAAGCTATAACGGTAACGGCATTTTGGCAATAGGTAGTGCCAATAACAGCGCAATCCATGAATTGCTGCTTTGGGATGAGGCACATGACATGACAACTGCACTCATGAACCGTGGCTTCACCAAGAGCCCGTCAACCCGTCACCTGATAGGTTATTGGAAGATGAATGAGGGCGAGGGTACCCAGATCCGTGATTACAGCCGCAACCGTCATATGACGATGGCCGACGAGACCTGGTATCTGAATAATGAAAACAAGGCTGTAAGCCTGAACGGAGCCAGCTATCTGAGCATCAACGCATCTCAACTTAACGTGTATGCAGATGACGATTATGTCATTGAGTTCTGGATGCGAGGTGGCAGACAGGCCGGTGAGGCTCAGCTAATCCAGATGGGTGAGATAGGTCTTTGGCTGAACGCTGAAGGTGAACTCCAGCTGACAGGCAAGGGCGCCTATCATGATAATGTCGCTTTGACGTTTGAGACATCGGCCATAAACCTGAATGACAACGCATGGCATCACATTGCCCTGAATGTGTTGAGACAGGGAGCCGCCACGGTCTATGTTGACGGCAGACGCTGTCTGACAACAGCATCAGCTAACGTAGGCAGCATCGTAACCAACAAGATTATCGTAGGTGCACGCCGCATCACGGAATCTGCACAGTTTGCCATGTACCGTTATGAACGTCCGTTCAAGGGCCAGATTGACGAAATACGTGTATGGAACGCTACAATGAATGCTGACCTGCTGTCAAGTAACCGTAAGGTTCGTCTTACCGGTGATGAGAGAGGTCTGGCAGCTTACTATCCGTTTGAGACCAAGACTCTTGACCAGTTCAATCAGGTTGTGACTTTGGGTATTGATTATTCTCTTACCGATAAGACAGCAAAGGCTGAACTGTCAACCCTGGATGGTCAGTCTGCAGCAATCAGTTACACTGATGATGCTCCGGCTCTGCGTGTCAAGCCTACCGAGACAAACGTAAGCTTTACGTATGTTGCCAGCAACGATAAGATAATCATCAATATTGACGAGAAGGCCTCAGTCATAGAGGGTTGCACATTGAACTTCAATGTACATAGCGTACTTGATGAGAACGGAAACTTCTCGGATGATGTAAACTGGTCTGCATTCGTTAGCCGTAAACAGCTTGAATGGGATGAGGATGAAATCACCATCGAAAAGCAGGTTAAGGATGAAACCAGCTTCACGGCTACCATCATCAATAAGGGTGGTGAGCAGCAGATGTGGACTGTGTCAGACATTCCTTCATGGTTGAGTGTCAGCGCTGATTATGGTGTCACCAACCCGAGAAACGAAAGTTCGCTTACATTCACCGTCAAGCCTTCGACTCCGATAGGCAAGTACGAGGAGACCATCTACCTGACGGGAAATGACGGCATTGATATTCCTCTTACACTTAATGTGAAGGTTGTAGGAAACGTGCCAGACTGGTCTGTCAACGCAAAGGAATTCGAGAACTCCATGAACATTATCGGAACTCTTGACATCCTGGGTGTGATGAGTGACGATGAGGACGATATCGTAGCCGCATTCATAGGCGAGCAGTGCCGTGGTATTGCACATCCTGTATACAAGGAGCGTTATGACGGCTACTACGTCACAATGGATATCTACGGTTCTCCCGATGACAGTGAGCCTCTGACATTCCGTGCTTATGATGCATCTACAGGTGCTCTCTATCCTGAGGTTGCAGTTGATCCTGCCATAGCATACGAGCAGCTTACACTGAAGGGCACTTATGCAAATCCTGTAAAACTCACTGCACTCAACAAGATTGAGCAGCAGACCGAGCTCAAGGAGGGCTGGAACTGGCTGTCACTCTACGTGAATACAGGTGACATGAAGGTAGCTTCAATATTTGAGAAGATTGCCGATGACGTAATCATGGTAAAGAGCCAGACCGGTTCTCTTACATATGAGCAGGGCAGCTGGGGAGGTGATTTGACCGATGACCTTTCAAACAGCCAGATGTATGCCGTCAAGATGAAGGCTGACCGCACTCTGCGTATAGTTGGTGAGAGGGTAGAGCCCGGAACCAATCCCGTCACGGTCTACAACGGCTGGAACTGGATCGGTTACTACGGCCGTCAGGTATCAGATGTGACCGATGCAATGGCCGACCTGAGTCCTGAGGACGGTAATATAATCAAGGCTCAGAGCGGTGTGGCTTACTACGACACCTATGAGTGGGCCGGTTCGCTCAGTCTGATGGAACCCGGAGCCGGATATAAGCTCCAGACCGTATTGCCCGCCAATACTACCAAGACGTTCCGCTATCCTTCATCGGTTGTCAATATGGCACCGATGCGTGGACCTGCCAGAAATCCGGCACGTGCAAATGCATCGGGCGTATTCCAGCCGGTAGACTTCCATCTCTACTCCAACAACCTGACAATGGCAGCTAAGATTGTCAAGAGCGGAAAGATACTTGCAAATGCCGAGATCGGCGTGTTTGCTGACGGTGAATGCCGCGCTGCGGGCATATCCGATGAAAACGGTATAGTATATCTTACCGTTCCGGGCGATGATGCTGTGATACTTGACCTTAAGATCTCAGAAGGTTCAAATGTTACTGATTTCAAGGACTTTGTTGAATATCAGTCCGATGCAATCTTCGGTTCTCCCAAGAACCCGATTGTCCTGGATATAGATGCTCCTACCAAAGTAATTGGAATCGAGGATGTTCAGGCGGAGTTCGCATATGATCTGCAGGGAAGGATGATTGAGGATGTCGGAAACAGCGACGGAATTATTATCCTGAACAATGAGAAGATAATGTTGAACAGGTAAATATGATATCCCCTCAAATCACAAAAAAGTGACAGAGGGGATATTTTTTTTGTACTTTTGCGGTCGTTTGAAATGATTAATGTTTTCATATAGAATATGGTAACGTTCGCGATAGCTTTGATAGCCCTGGTTCTGGGCTATGTGTTCTATGGAAAATTCATTGAGAGGCTCTTTGGTGCAGACCCTAACCGTGAGGTTCCCTCCAAGAGCATGGCCGATGGCGTGGATTACATAGCAATGCCCACCTGGAAGGCTTACATGATACAGTTCCTTAACATAGCTGGTCTGGGACCGATATTCGGTGCCATAATGGGTGCCAAGTTCGGAACGGCTTCATATCTGTGGATCGTGTTCGGTACGATATTCGCGGGCAGTGTACATGACTACCTGTCGGGAATGCTCTCCGTACGCAACGGAGGCGAAAGCCTGCCGCAGCTTGTGGGCCGATATCTGGGAACTTCGGTCCAGAAAGTGTTCATGGTATTCTCCATGGTGCTGCTTGTACTGGTGGGTGCGGTGTTCGTATCACAGCCTGCCGATATCCTGGTGCGTCTTACCGGCGAATCCATGAGTATAAATGCCTGGATAGGCATAATATTCGTTTATTATCTGCTTGCCACGCTGTTTCCTATTGACAAGATCATCGGCAAGCTCTATCCCATATTCGGTGCTGCGCTGCTGTTCATGGCAGTAGGCATAATGATAGCTCTGTTCGTGAACCATCCGCCACTCCCGGAGATGTGGAACGGTTTCGGTGTCAAGTATGACAAGAACCCCATATTCCCCATGATGTTCATATCCATAGCTTGCGGTGCCATAAGCGGATTCCATGCCACCCAGTCACCTCTTATGGCCCGATGCCTCACCAATGAGAGTAAGGGCCGTGTGATATTCTACGGTGCGATGGTATCGGAGGGTATCGTTGCTCTTATATGGGCTGCCGCCGCTACTGCTTACTTTGGTGAACACGGAACTGACAGCACTGCAGCCCAGATCGTTCTTGACATATCCAAGACCTGGCTCGGCAAGGTGGGTGGCCTGCTTGCTGTGATAGGTGTGGTTGCCGCACCCATATCATCGGGCGATACAGCCCTGCGCTCAGCCCGTCTTATCGTGGCCGATTTCCTTAAGAAAAAGCAGAAGACCATAGGCAGCCGCCTGGCCATAAGCATACCGCTGTTCGTGATAACCTTCTTTGCGCTGTTCTACAGCCTTCGTGACAAGGAGGGATTCAATGTGATATGGCGTTACTTTGCCTGGTCCAACCAGGCTCTGTCGGTATTCACTCTGTGGGCCATCACCGTTTATCTGAGGAGCAAAGGCAAGAACGTACTGGTTACCCTTATACCGGCTATGTTCATGTCCATGGTGACCTGCACCTATATCCTGATAGCCAAGGAGGGTTTCAACCTTCCATGGTATATAGCATACAGCGGAGGCGCCGCCTTTACTCTGTTGCTTCTGGGTATATTCCTTGTCAAGCGGGATAAACTGAAATGACAGGATTTTTTTAATGGATAAACAGGCGCAGGACAGTTCTCCTGCGTCTGTTTTTTTTACCGGATTATTATATGATGAAATTTTATAAAATTATTGACATAAATCGTTAATTTTTGTACATTTGCATTCTGTTAGTCAATAGCCCTAAAAAGGACAATAATGATTTCAATATAAACCTACCAATCAATTATGTTAAGCTCTTTCAAGAGGGAGCACTCAGGTGTTTCCGCTAGAGGTGGTGTTTTTTATAAACACCTGTTGGTTATTATTACTTTCCTGTTATTTGGAAACTTCAGTGCCCAGGCAGACTGCTGGCACTTCAGGGACAACAGTCACAACGCAGTGGTAAACCACCCTTCGTTTGACCGTCCTTATCTCAGGTTTACCGCCATGTTCTTTGACAAGACCGGCGGCAACAACGGTTATTTTGTCAGACAGAAACCTACCAAGAGCGGTTCCATCCCGAGCAGTGCTCCCGATGGCCCGGCCCTTTTCATCAACGGCCAGTATGCATGTACTCCTAACGATGAGTTTGGTTGGAACGGTGACGGTGACGGTGCATGGAGTGCCTGCGGCAAGGACTCATGGTGGGGTAAAACCTACAAGGCTACTATTGACGGCATAACCTACACCATCAAGTTCTACAACCCGTATCATGACGGCGACAGTAAACGTATGTATGTGCACGTGGTGATATTCCCCAGTGCTCTGCCTTACGGACAGACCACTACCGTAAAGATTGCCGGTATGTGGAAGATGAACAGCGCCCAGAAAACTCCGGTCGAGGAGTCTTTCACCTGGAATTTCAACGGTCTGGGAACTATGGGCGTATCAAGTCCTTCGGCTGTTACATATGATTATAACAACATAAAGATCAGCGGTAACCTGAAAGCCGGATATGGAACGAATACAGTCGGTTCTTTCCAGGGTGCCACTGCCAACAATATCTCTTGGAAGCAGAAACTGACCACATCGGCAAATTATAACTCCACTCTCACCTCATTCAACGGTCAGGTGATGGAGTTCAAGGGCAGGACTGATTACTACAATGATGTCAGGACTTATGTTGAGTATATAATATCACGTTCCGGCTATACTCCTGCCGAACTTGATCCGCTGCCGGATAAAGAGAAACAGAGTA
>JBGURN010000134.1:0-2957 GCA_045131955.1 Bacteroidaceae bacterium | reverse complement strand
AATGTAACGCGATGCATACCATTCCAACATGTCTTCTGAGCTTGCTACGGTGGGATTCATGTATATGAAAAAGTCCCTGGAGAAGGGAGCGCACAGGTCAAGCCATCCTTCTGCTGCGTATTCATCATGATCGGTGACGTTCTCGATCTTCAGGAAGCTTTCGCCCTCATTGATGACGGGCGTCCCGTATACGGGGTCGCGGCGCCACGCAGGATTTTCCCTATAGCTCAAAGATATCTGTGAAGTCGCGAAATATTTCGCGCTGCCATCCTCGTAGTCGTGGCGATGCGACACGACCACGGCCAGCCGGTCCCCGGCCTTACTGTACACAGGATTATCGAGCGCCACGCGGTGGTATCCGCTACTGCTGACCTCACGGGTGCATGATGCAAGAAGTTCACCATCCTCGGGAGCCGTCGCACCGTCCCGCAGCCGGTAGATGTCAAAGGTGATCGTGAACCCTGTCAGGGGCACTTCGAATCCCGTCGCGAAGCGTGTTGCCACCTCATCGATACGCATGTCCTTATCCAGCGTAAAGACATTCGCGCACCAGACAGGGTTCTTATCTTTGTGTATCCACTCACTCGCAGCGGCGGGCATGTAATCCAGCTGCAGCGCGTTCTCCTGATCATGGTTTTCACGCAGGTCAAAATCAAAGCTTTCGGGAGAGTTAATACCTGCGTCGTAGTAGGAAAGATAAAAGTATCCTGTGTGCAGGCCGTTCTCGTCGACAATTCCCCAGTCTCCGCCGTTCGCGTCTTTGGTCGTACCATCCGCAGCCACAAGCCCGCCGGGTATGATGTCCGTCTGAGATCCCCAGCTGTTCTTGGCGATCCATGCACCGTTTCCCGGTGGCTCTTTGGTGAAATTCGAGGCAGGATAGTCATCGTCCCACCCCACAATGCACACGGCATGTCTATCGCTGGTCGCTTTGCCATCGAAATAATACGCCCATGTCTCCTTGTTGAGCGCGTCATCGTTTGTCTTAATGCACACCGATACACCGCGGCCGGCATAGAGTTCCGACTTGAGCTGGTCGATGCTGTCCTGATAGAGATGCTTGTCGCCGCTGCCTATAGGGCCTCCGGCAATAGGCTCTTTGTCAAACTTATCAACACCGTCATAAGTATCCGTGATCCAGTAAATGAACACATTATTGTCAATGAGCGTGTAGGGCGTCCCACGGAGCCTCCCGGCCCCCGGTTCGTCAGCCTCGGAAATGGTCCAGTCGTCATATTCGCTGTAGGTGTCGTAGGTCTCGTACATGGCAAGATAGGCCTCGTAGTACTGTTCCGCATACGGCCTCAACTCATCTTCACTTATATATGGGTAAGACTGTTTGTACTCCTGCAGTATGGCTCCAATGACGGCATCCTTGTCCGCAACCAGCGTCTCATAAGACAGCTTACCCTCGATTCCCCGGTAGGGATACTCGCTCTCAGGCACAGGCCCGATGCCCTGGGCATAGAGGGTTCCGGCGCAGTAACCTGCACCACCGAACTTGTAAATGGCGTTGGGATTCTCGTCGTACAGGTGGAGGCCTTCGCCGGCCTGGGAGCTGCTTATGTCCTCTGTTACAGGTTGTGCGACATACCAGGCAAGATACCGCTCGGAAAGGTCGAGACCTGTCTCCGCGTAGGTAGAGCCCATTTTGGAAAGGATGGATGTCTCTGTCGCCGCCGTCGCCGCAAAGGCCCAGCAGGTGCCCCAGGGATCCTGCACCTTCACGGGCGTTACACGGCCCAGGTCACGCAGGTCGAATTTCGAAGGAAACTCACTTGCTGCGGTCAGGGATTTCCCATCTGACTGCTGCAGGAATGTCGGGGTTTCTGCAGTTTCCGTGATAGCATCGTCCGTTATTCCTTCGTCCAGGGATGCGGCTTGATCTGAGGCTGTATCATTAGTAATGGCGTCATCATTGGCAATGTCGCCATCATTGGCGATGTCGTTGGCATTGGCGATGACAATGTCGTTGTTAGTGGCAATGTCGTCGGCATTGGCGTCAGTATTGGCACTGGGACTGGCGGTGTCATTGGCATCAGCGTTGGCTTTGGAGGCGGCGGTGTCATTGGCGTCAGCGTTGGTATTGGCACTGGCGGTATCATTGGTATCAGCGTTGGCTTTAGCGTTTGCATCGGCATCACTCCCGCCAGCCTCCGGGACACTGTCCGTTGCACCTTTACTCTCGACAGACGCTGCGTCATCATCTGCCGGAGCACCCTTGTCCATCTCTTCCTTCCGGTCTTCCTGAAGACTCTCAGAGGCTTCCGCGGAATCCTTCGTGTTGTTCTGTGCGGCGGCATCAGCAGGTTCGATCTGCTGGACAGAGTCTGTAATTTCAATCAGCACAGTTGCGTCTGTATAATTGTCCTGCTGCGCGGGTTCAGCCGCAAGGACGGTCTGCGGCAGCAGAAATGTACATATGAGGCCCAGACAAGCGAGTCTTCTCCTGCAAGTCACGATGGCGGGAGATTGCTTTTTCCTTTTTCGACGATTCATGACCAACTCCTTACATGTTAAGCGATGATTAAGCGATGATAGAAATCTGTTATGTCGCTTCTCATACCAGCCATTATACTCTCCTTTACTATCGCAAACTTAGTATAGCACAGCTAATTCCGACTGACGCATACCGATTTGTGGGATCATTCGAGCTGGTCGATATTTTGCCAATGACAGGCGCGTTATTTCCATCGGCCCCAACAAACAGATCCTCGAACGTCTTCTCCAAAGGCGTATTGTCCACATAGGGATCGGGCCGCATGGTTGTTCCTTGTAAGTGCTGTTTATCAAGTATTTCTGCATTCTGTCATGAAACTGCATACTCCAAATTGAGTATTATATACTGAATTCATTAAATAGACAGTAATCGTAAGGAGGCTTTAAGCAATGTCAAGTTTTTACATTAAGCCAACCGGTATCAGAAGTCTGGATAGTTCTTTCACCAGTATGGAAAA
>JBGURN010000133.1:0-19094 GCA_045131955.1 Bacteroidaceae bacterium | reverse complement strand
TTAAACAGCACAATGGGCGTTTCCTTTTGTGTCATTATTTGAATTTACTTAAAACAACATCAATATGAATTTGACAGACAAAAAGTATTCTCAGTACGCACTTGTACAGGAGATGATGGACACTGTAGAGACAGTAAAGAAGTTTAACCCCGCTTGCACCAAGGAGATTGCTGAGCAGGTAAAGAAGGCCGGCAAGGCATATTTTACCGGTGAGGGATCAAGCCGTATTTTCCCCGCCAAGAACGCTCTGCGCAAGACCAAGCGTTGGGGACTGGACCTTAATGCACAGACTGACGGCTCATGGCAGTCAAGAGAATATGACCTGAGTAAGTTTGCCGTGTTCTTGGCATCGAACTCGGGCCGCACCAAGGAGGTTACGCTGCTGGCCAAGAAACTCATGGAGGAGGGCAATCCTCTGCGTTTCGGACTGACCGCCAACGAGGGCACCATCCTGTCTACATTCTGCGCTAACACCCATGTGCTCAACTGTGGATGGGAGCAGGCTGTTGCCGCCACCAAGAGCGTTGTGGAGCAGGCATTGTACTATGAGTCAGTGCTTTGGAATATGGCTGGTAAGGATGTGAAGGCCGGTCTGGCTGCGCTTCCTGCTCAGATTGAGAAGGCTCTCACGCTGCAGGTTCCCGCCGAGGTTGTGGAGTGGGTCAAGAAGGCCGAGACAATCTATTTTGCCGGTTATAACGACGGTGTGGCCGAGGAGCTCACCCTCAAGACCAATGAAATTACCCGCCGCAAGAGCGATTTCCTGGAGGGCACATATGCTCTGCACGGAATCGAGGAGGTGATGAAGGAGGGCGATATCATATTCTGGGTCGATCCTATTGCCGATGAGTACCAGAAGATTCAGGATTGCCTCATCAAGGGCGCCGGCGTCAAGGTAGTCGCTATCGCTGACCACGACACTCCGTTCCCCACCATCAAGACTCCCGCAGCCGGCGATTTCAACCCCTACGTATATCTGTGTGCAGGTTGGAACGTTCTTGTTGAGATTGGCATAGCTACCGGCATGGATCTGGATCATCCTAACCGTGCCCGCAAGGTAGGTAACGAAATACAGCTCTGACGAGTATATTTTGAAGTTTTTGATTCGTTATTAATGAAATAGGGCCGACGTTGAGTCGACCCTATTTTTTTACATTGGGGACGGTTCTTAGTGTTACAGTTTTTTGAAAACTGCAACACTAAGAACCGTCCCTACTGTTGCAGTTTTGGAGTTTACGGCTCCTGGGTGAAACGGATATCCAGTGCTTCATGGACACCGTCGTCGCTGATTACCTTTCGGGGTATTCGGATATTGCCGATACGCTCCTCATGGGTCTCATTGGGCTTGATAGAGAGCTGAACCTTATGGTCCTTGAGCTCAACGGTGAACCATTCCCACTCAAAATACCTGAATCCTTCATCAGGGTCAAGATTCACAAGGTCCGGCTCAACGACTATGTCGCGTCGTTTGAGGATGGTACCCAGTTGGTCATAATCTTTCTCCTTGAGATAGAAGAAAACCACAGAGTCCTGATTCAGGACATAATGCAGATAATAGTCGTCAAACGGGATCTGCATTGTTACTTTTCCGCCGCGTGCATCGAATTCAAGATTCTCATGTGTCGTGTTGAATTCGTCCTCATACGGGGTCTTGATTGCGTCCTCTTTATTGCAAGATATAAGTGCAAACAAACTTGCAGCAATCAATGGATAAAAACGTTTCATAAATACTTAATTATAAATAGGTTAAACAAATGTCACTTATGTATTTCCGTGATGCATTCGAGATTGTACTGAAAGTAGTTGTGTTGTCCATGTACTTCGGTATGTCCGGCTCTGGTCACAGGGCCCTGATTAAGGTCGAATGCGTCCCAGTTGTAATAACCGTCCATACCCAGCTCCGGCTGACCGTAGTTGCAGTGAACGAGCGTGTTCTTGAGTCGGCCGCCTGACATCACCCTGTTGCCAAGAACAGTGTAATAGTAGGTGTAGACGTTCATGATGCCGTCGAGCAGCCATGCATGACCCTCGTCATAATAGGTGTGGCTGTATTTCTCCCAGAATATGAGATAACGCTTGTAGACATCGTACTTGAGGGCGCTTCCGGCAATCAGCACGGGGCGGCCGTTCTTGAGTGAAGTCTCCACCTTGGTCTTGTCATAACTGCCGTAATTGCCGGTGTTATAACCCAGACTGTTAAGGTAAGTGGGTATGTCCGAAAAATATGTACTGCTCTTTTTGAGACCGTATTTGGTGTTGAGTCCTACGCCGACATCACTCATGAGCTGTGAGATGGTGTAGAAGGTGGTCAGGCTCTCGTTTCCGTGTTCAGGCATCATGACGTCCCAGTTGTAGGTGCTGGGATGACGCCAGTAGGCCATAAGCTGCGCGGTTGCGGTCGCACCACATCCGGTCACGGCATGCTGACCGCTTATGAGCGGGGTGTAGAGGTTGTAGGGGTTCTCCTGGCCCCATGCAACCGGAATGAGGGGAGCAACCTCGGCCTCGTATGTGGTATTGCCGTAAATCACTTCGATTCGGGGCTCATCGCCTGTGTTGAGATTCTCCTTGGGGGCCAATGCACGCGTAAGCGCCTCACCGTTCTCTGCGCCGAGCTTGGCCAGTGCAGCATTCAGGAGCGAGTCCTTGAGCTCATCGGCCCTGCGTATCTGCTCCTCGTATGCGCCGTAGAGGTTTCCGTAGAACACCATGACGCCTGAATGCAGGATGTCTTCGTTTATATCGGCCTCAAAGTCGATGTTACCGTCCGGGACGAGTGCCAGGATGCTGCTTGTCCTGCGATCTGCCGAGCAGATGGTGTATCCGCTGTCGTCGCTGAAATTGAACGCGTAGGCCAGGGTATCGGTCGTCTCTGTGCTCCTGGTCTTGGCAACCTGACGGGTCAGGGGCTTGACGCTGGCTATCGAACGGCCTGAACCGCTTCGGGTAGCGCTCTGGGCATCAAGGAACTGCATGGCAGCCTGAGCGGTGAGAGCGGCCTCCTCCTGTGAGATTTTTGTGCCCATGAACTCGCAAGACAAGGCAATTACCTCGTCATTTGTCAGTTCATTTGATTGTTCCTGTTGATCTTGTTGAAGGGCGTCTAGTTGGTCAGTAATTGTACCGTTGCACGAAATTGCGAGTGCGGATAATAAGATGATGGTTGGTAAAGAGGTTTTGTTCATAATAATTTGTAATTTTGGTAAGAACTATTAACACTGCAAAGTAAGTGAGTTCTGCTGACATGACCATCCAAATCAGGAACTTATGGCCATTTTTTGTGTAAACAATACCTATTTTTAAGTATGAATTCTTTATTCCGATACACGATTGCTGACAATATTGATGCTTTCAGCACCGAGCGCGGCGCCGAACTTCCGTATTATGTGGTGCAGCCTCATCAGGTGCACGGGTGTGAGATCCGTGAGGTAACCGATCCGCTTACAACGCGCGATGAACTCGAGGGGGTCGATGCCCTCGTGACCGATGTCCCCGGCGTGGCAATCTCCGTGCGTACTGCCGACTGTATCCCGGTTCTTCTGTATGATCCTGTGAATAAGGCGATTGCGGCGGTTCATGCGGGGTGGCGAGGCACGGTCCAGCACATCAGCTGCAAGGTGATTGACCGGATGCAGGAACTTTACGGCACTGATGCGGCCGATGTCATCGCGGTCATCGGCCCAGGCATCGGTCCTGAGAGTTTTCAGGTGGGACAGGAGGTGGCCGATGCATTCTCTGAGGCGGGTTTTCCCATGACCAAGATTCTGGGCGACTGCGGTCCCAAGGCGCCAACGGCCGATAATCCCATGAACGGGGGACTCCATATTGATTTGTGGGAGGCAAACCGCTGGCTGCTTATGCGGAGCGGGGTGCTGGCGGAGAATATCCAGGTCTCCGGAATCTGCACCTACCTCAACAACGACCGCTTCTATTCCGCCCGCCGCGAAGGCACCAAGTGCGGCCGCATCATAAATGTAATAAAACTGCAACATTAGGGACGGTTCTTACTGTATCAGTTTTCGCAAAACTGCAACACTGGGGACGGTTCTTAGTGTTGCAGTTTTTAGTTTGTTCCGAACAAAACGAAAAAATTTTCACGGAAAGAACCGTCCCTATTGTAAAAATTTCTATCTTGCAGCCACTTAATACCAAAAACTGAAATCTATGCCAAGAACCATCCGACTTAAAAGCTCATCGGGCTTTTATCACGTAATCCTGCGTGGAATCAACCACCAGCACATCTTTGAAGTCGATTCCGATTTCGTCAAGTTTCAACAACTTCTTTACAAAAAATGCTTTCCTGAGGACCAGGACGGGAATCCGATGCCCGCGTGCTGCGTAATCTATGCGTACTGCCTTATGCCGAATCATGTTCATCTGCTTATACAGCAGAAAAATGAATCTGTATCGGAAGTAATTAAGTGTATAGCAATCTCTTACGCTCAGTACTACAATACCAAATATGACCATTCCGGGCATGTCTTCCAGGACCGGTTCAGGAGTGAACCGGTTGATAATATCAACTATTTCATCACGTTACTCAGGTACATTCATCAGAATCCGGTTGCCGGAGGACTCTCGCGTACCGTCGCCGGGTACAGGTGGAGCAGTTGGCAGGAGTACATCAATCCCAGATCATGTGAGATCGCGTTCTGTGCCACCGGATCGGTTTATGAAAAGGTTCCCAAAGACAAACTGATATGTCTTGTCAATGATCCGATGCCCAAGATGCAGAAGGTGCTGGATTTTGATAATACAAGATGCATACGGTTGGACGATGAGAGGATCCGCGATTTTATTCTTTACGAACACGGAATTGAAAATCCCCTGGATGTACAGTCGCTTGCCAAAATAGCGAGGAATGAACTGATTAGGAACGTTTGTGCGTTTGGGGCGAGTGCAAGGCAACTCTCGCGCATAATCGGAGTGAGCAGCTACATCATCCGCAAAGTCACCCACCCAAAAGTGCAACAGTAGGGACGGTTCTTAGTGTTGCAGTTTTTGAAAAACTGATACACTAAGAACCGTCCCTAATGTTATAAAAAGGAGATTATTTCTTCTTCTTGACGGGCTCGGCACCGATCATCTTCCAGATTGCTGCTGCGAGTGCGCCGCCGCAGAGAGGAGCTAAGATGAAAATCCAAAGCTGCTTGAGAGCTGCGCCGCCTGCAAAGAGGGCGGGACCGATAGAACGTGCGGGGTTCACGGAAGTGCCTGTGTATCGGATGCAAACCAGATGAACCAGCACCAGTGAGAGGCCGATGGCCAGACCAGCAAAGTTGCCGGCGCCCTTGAGGTTATCGGTCGTACCCAGAACAACGAGCACGAATACGCAGGTGAATACCAGCTCTGCTATGAATCCCTGTCCGATGCTGATGCCGTTCTGGCACACATTCTCACCCATGCCGCCGGGTGTGAGGGCGAACAGGATAGCTGCGCCGATGATAGCGCCGATAATCTGGAAGATCATGTACATGATGGCATCCTTACCGCTCATGCGGCCTGAAATCCACACGCCAAGGGTGATGGCAGGATTGATATGACAGCCTGAGATGCCGCCGATGGCATATGCCATGGCAACCACTGCAAGACCGAATGCGAGAGCTGTACCAACTACACCGGGAACGCCGGGAGCGGCAGGAGAACAACCCAGGCTGACGGCAGCGCCGCAACCCATAAGAACCAGAACCATAGTTCCGATCATCTCAGCTAAGTACTTTTTCATACTATCCTTTTTAAGTTGTTAATTTTATTTAGCGGCGCCAATTTAACTAAATTTTTATAAAAGTACAAAAATAAACAAAAATTTTACAGAAAGAACCGTCCCCAATGTGTTAGTTTTGCGGGAAAACTGCAACATTAAGAACCGTCCCTAATGTGATAGTTGGAGGCTGATGCGCTGGCGGGCCAGGTCTACGTCCAGGACCTTGACCATGACTTGCTGGTTTAGGGAGACAACCTCGCTGGGGTCCTTGACAAAGCGTCCCGGGGCGAGCTGCGAGATATGCACCAGGCCCTTGATATGCACGCCGATATCCACGAATGCGCCAAAATTGGTGATGTTATTCACGATTCCGGGCAGTTCCATGCCGGGTTTGACATCGTCAATGGTGTGCACCTCACTGGAGAACTCAAACTGTTTGAGCGGCCCGCGCGGATCCAGGCCGGGCTTTTCAAGCTCGTGCATGATGTCGGTGAGGGTGGGGAGTCCGACCTTATCGGTCACATAACGCGCCGGATCAATCTTGGCACGCAGTTCGGCCGACTTCATGAGGTCTGCCACCGAGCACCCCAGGTCCTTGGCCATCCGCGCCACAATGCCGTAGCTCTCGGGATGCACCGCCGAATTGTCGAGCGGCTCCGCACTTCCCGGAACCCTGAGGAATCCCGCCGCCTGCTCGAAAGCCTTGGCTCCCAAACGGGGCACCTTGAGCAGCTCCTTGCGTGATTTGAACGGTCCGTTTTGGGTCCGATAATCGACAATATTCTGCGCCAGAACCGGCCCCAGACCGCTTATATACGTGAGCAGATGCGTGCTCGCGGTATTCAGGTTCACACCCACGCGGTTCACGCAACTTATCACCGTCTGGTCGAGCGAATGCTTGAGATCGGTCTGATTCACGTCTTTCTGATACTGCCCCACGCCGATTGATGACGGGTCAATCTTGACCAGCTCAGCCAGCGGATCCATAAGACGCCTGCCGATCGACACCGCGCCGCGCACCGTCACGTCGTAATCCGGAAACTCGTCACGCGCCGTCTTCGATGCCGAATAGATCGATGCGCCATCCTCGTTGACAGCATAAACCTGGACCGATGCCGGCAGCCTGAGCCGCTCCACAAACTCCTTGGTCTCACGTCCGGCCGTGCCGTTTCCAATCGCAATAGCCTCAATCTTATACTGCTCCACCAGCGCCTGGATCTTGGCCGATGCCTGACGCGCCTCATTGTGGGGCGGGTGGGGGTAAATCGTCTCGTTATGCAGGAGCGCGCCCTGAGCATCCAGGCAAACCACCTTACAGCCGGTCCTGAAACCGGGATCGATGCCCATAACCGCCTTCTGACCTAGCGGAGAGGCCATAAGCAGCTGCTCTAGGTTGCGCGCGAATATACGTATTGCCTCGGCGTCGGCTGCACTCTTCGATGAAGCCGCGAACTCATTTTCGACCGATGGCTGCAGCAGGCGGTAATAGGAGTCCTGCACTGCCTCATCGACCAGCTGGGAGACCTCAGACTTGCCGTGTACGTATCGGCCCGACAGCGCATCGGCCGTCTTCTGGTCATCGATCTCGATCGATACGCGCAGGTAACCCTCGGCCTCACCGCGGCGCATGGCCAGCAGACGGTGCGACGCGCATCGCTTGAGCGACTCCGAGAAATCGAACCAGTCGCGGTACTTCTGGGCATCGGCCTCCTTGCTCTTGACAACCTTTGAGTAGATGCGTGCCTCCCTGCGGTAACCGCTGCGCACCAGGTTGCGTGCGCTCTCATCGAGCGAGACCTGCTCGGCGATTATGTCCATGGCGCCCTGAAGCGCGTCATCGACCGATTCCACACCCTTGTCCTTGCTCACGTATTTGGCGGCCTCGCGGTCCAGCGGCACGTACTGGTTCTGCTTCATGACGAACTCTGCCAGCGGCTCCAGACCTTTCTCGCGGGCGGCATCGGCCCTTGTCTTTCTGTGCGGCTTGTAGGGGGCGTATATGTCCTCGAGCTCCACCGAGTCCCAGCAGTGCTCAATCCTGGAGCGCAGTTGGTCGGTCAGTTTGTCCTGACTCTCGATGGTGGCCAGGACGGTCTCCTTGCGCTTGGCAAGGGTCTCCAGGCGCTCAAGAGCGTCACTCACCTCGGTCACCTGGACCTCATCCATGCCGCCGGTCGACTCCTTGCGGTATCGGCTTATAAAAGGAATGGTCGCGCCGTTCTCCAGGAGCTTGAGCGTATTCTCCACCTGATGCTCCTTGAGGCCGGTTTCGCGTACTATTATCGAAATATATTCTGCATTCATACAAGACGCAAATATAACATTTGTTGATAAATTCCCCCGTCAAATAATTCCATTAACTCCCTGAATTCTTATCTTTGCCTACAGAGTGCCGGACGGCACCCCGCTGAAGAGAAACTGATACCTTGGAGAACGCTCTTCGGGATTTAAGAACTAAAACAACCATAATATGGCAAAAAAAGAAACAGAAGGCCCGCAGAACGCCGGTCTCAGTGAGAAACTGAAGGCGTTGCAGGCTGCAACTGACAAGATTGAGAAGAGCTTCGGCAAGGGCTCCATCATGAAACTCGGCGACGAGAGCATTGAGAATGTCGATGTCATATCGACCGGCTCCATCGGACTTAACGCCGCACTTGGTGTGGGCGGATATCCCCGCGGCCGCATAATCGAGATTTACGGTCCGGAGTCATCGGGTAAGACCACGCTTGCCATCCATGCCATCGCAGAGGCTCAGAAGAACGGCGGAATCGCTGCCTTCATTGACGCCGAGCATGCTTTTGACCGCTTCTATGCCGCCAAACTTGGGGTCGATATCGACAACCTGTGGATTTCACAGCCCGATAACGGCGAGCAGGCTCTGGAGATTGCCGAGCAGCTCATCCGCTCCAGTGCTATTGACATAATTGTCATAGATAGCGTGGCAGCACTGACACCTAAGGCAGAGATTGAGGGCGATATGGGCGACAACAAGGTCGGCCTGCAGGCTCGACTCATGAGCCAGGCGCTGCGTAAGTTGACATCGACCATCAACAAGACCAACACCACATGCATCTTCATCAACCAGCTGCGCGAGAAGATCGGCATCATGTTCGGCAATCCTGAGACAACCACCGGCGGTAATGCGCTCAAGTTCTACGCATCGGTCCGTCTGGATATTCGCCGCGTGACCCAGCTCAAGGACGGCGACAGCGTGGTGGGCAACCAGGTGCGCGTCAAGGTTGTCAAGAACAAGGTGGCGCCTCCTTTCCGCAAGGCTGAGTTCGATATCATGTTCGGCGAGGGCATCAGCAAGAGCGGCGAGATTGTGGATCTGGGCGTTGAGTACGGCATTATCAAGAAGAGCGGCTCGTGGTTCAGCTACGGCGACACACGTCTGGCGCAGGGTCGCGATGCCACCAAACAGCTTATGCTCGATAACCCCGAGCTGGCTGAGGAGCTCGAGAAAAAGATCACCGCGGCTATACTGGGCAGCAACCAGGAGCCGGAGCCCGATGACGATTCAGAAATGATGAATGATTGATTTTTGACATACTCATAAAAAGGGCAGGGGATGGCAGCTACGCCATCCCTTTTTTTGCGCCTGCAAAAACTGCAACATTAGGAACCGTCCCCAATGTTGCAGTTTTCCCGCAAAACTAACACATTAGGAACCGTCCCTAATGTTGCAGTATGACAAAACGGCAGAATGGGTGGCGTGGCATTGGGTTTGCAGTTATGTCAGTGTCAAATTTTGAGTACAAACAAAAAAACTAAATATTATGGGAAAGATTATTGGAATTGACCTTGGAACCACGAACTCGTGCGTTTCAGTATTTGAAGGAAATGAGCCCGTCGTAATTGCCAACTCAGAGGGTAAGCGTACAACTCCCTCAATCGTTGCATTCGTTGACGGCGGCGAGCGTAAGATAGGTGACCCTGCCAAGCGTCAGGCCATCACCAACCCCCAGCGCACAGTCTACTCGATCAAACGTTTCATGGGTGAGAACTGGGATCAGGTGCAGAAGGAGATTGCACGCGTACCTTATAAGGTAGTTAAGGGCGATAACAACATGCCCCGCGTGGACATAGACGGCCGTCTGTACACCGCTCAGGAGATCAGCGCCATGATCCTGCAGAAGATGAAAAAGACCGCTGAGGACTATCTGGGCCAGGAGGTAACCGAGGCTGTAATCACAGTCCCCGCTTACTTCAGCGACTCACAGCGTCAGGCCACCAAGGAGGCCGGCCAGATTGCAGGCCTGGATGTAAAGCGTATCGTAAACGAGCCTACCGCTGCCGCTCTGGCATACGGTGTTGACAAGGCCGGCAAGGATATGAAGATTGCCGTATTCGACCTGGGTGGCGGTACTTTCGATATCTCCATCCTGGAGTTCGGCGGCGGCGTATTCGAGGTGCTCTCAACCAACGGTGACACCCACCTGGGCGGTGATGACTTTGACCAGGTAATCATCAACTGGCTGGTTGAGGAGTTCAAGAAGGACGAGGGCGCAGACCTGACTCAGGATCCTATGGCACTGCAGCGTCTTAAGGAGGCTGCCGAGAAGGCCAAGATCGAGCTGTCATCATCAACCAGCACCGAGATCAACCTGCCGTACATCATGCCGGTAGCCGGCGTACCCCGTCACCTCGTAAAGACCCTGACCCGCGCCAAGTTCGAGCAGCTTGCCAACGGCCTGATCCAGGCTTGCCTGGAGCCCTGCCGCAAGGCTATGCAGGACGCCGGTCTGAGCAATTCCGATATCGACGAGGTAATCCTGGTAGGTGGTTCAAGCCGTATCCCCGCCGTTCAGAAGCTCGTTGAGGACTTCTTCGGCAAGGTGCCCAGCAAGGGCGTTAACCCCGATGAGGTCGTAGCCGTAGGTGCATCGATCCAGGGTGCCATCCTGAACAAGGAGGGTGGTGTAGGTGACATCGTACTTCTGGATGTAACCCCGCTGACCATGGGTATCGAGACCATGGGTGGTGTAATGACCAAGCTGATCGAGGCCAACACAACCATCCCCTGCAAGAAGAGCGAGATATTCTCAACCGCGGCCGATAACCAGACAGCCGTAACCATACACGTGCTGCAGGGCGAGCGCCCGATGGCCGCACAGAACAAGTCCATCGGCCAGTTCAACCTGGAGGGCATAGCACCCGCACGCCGTGGCGTACCTCAGATCGAGGTTACTTTCGATATCGATGCCAACGGTATCCTTAAGGTATCGGCCAAGGATAAGGCAACCGGCAAGGAGCAGGCCATCCGCATAGAGGCAAGCTCAGGTCTGAGCAAGGAGGAGATTGACCGCATGAAGGCTGAGGCCGAGGCCAATGCCGATGCCGATAAGAAAGAGCGCGAGAAAGTCGATAAGCTCAACCAGGCTGACTCAATGATCTTCCAGACCGAGCAGCAGCTGCAGGAGCTTGGCGATAAGATCCCCGCCGATAAGAAGGCTCCCATCGAATCAGCCCTCAACGCCCTTAAGGACGCTCACAAGGCTCAGGATCTGGCAGCCATCGACAAGGCCATGGCAGAGCTCAACACCGCCTTCCAGGCAGCCAGCGCCCAGATGTACCAGCAGAGCGGCGCACAGCCCGGTGCAGGTGCAGGCGCTCAGGGCGGATCACAGAACGCCGGCGCAGGCCAGAGCGGCAACTCAGGCAGCAACAACGACAACGTTCAGGATGCTGACTTTGAGGAGGTAAAGTAAAGCTCAAAACAGAATAATTCAATAAATTCGCGTGGACCAATCCGGTTCACGCGAATTTTTTTGTAACAAAACGAACGACAGTCCCGTTTACATGATTGAAACGTTTCACTCAGAACTCATTTATGAACCCTAACAACTAAAACGATTATGAGAAAAATAATTCTGTTTGCAATCATCGCCCTCCTTGCAGCACCAGGCAACCTGACCATGGCCGCTAATACAGCCGCCAAGATGATCAGGGAGAATCGGGACAAAGAGTTTGCGTTTTATGTGAACCCCACCAACCGCTTTACGTCCAAGCATACCTACAACAAAGCGGTCAAGAAGGCCAGAAAGGAGATGCTTAAGGCATATGGTGACAGTTTATCGGAAGACAGCATAAACAATATTCTTCCCAAGCCGAACGGTTTCGTAACCAAAAGACGTATCAGCAAACAAAAAGGTATGATGCTGGTCGCATATGATTCAGAGATTCATGATTTCGCGGCCGAACTGGACAAGGCTCACGATGCGTACTGTCAGTTTGAACTGAACAGCATATCCGATACAATCATGCTGGACGGCAAGAATAAGGAGATGGCAAAAATCTTATCATACATGCTGCCGCCCAACGGAGGAGTGTCATTCTACTATACTCATGGAGCGTTCATGCTCACCCATGGCGTTGCCGTTATCATCTACTCCGAGAACCGTAAGCTGCAGTCCATACTGTACCTCAGGAACAGACCGTTCAGGATATTCTTCTGATAATCAGCCGGATGGATGCCGTAGAGTTCAAGAAACGATATCTGCAACAGCATAAGTTGCTGTACCGGATAGCCTGGTCCCTGACACAGAATGTTCAGGACGCCGAGGACCTGGTGCAGGACACCTACCTCAGACTGTGGCAGAAACGTGACATCCTGCCGCCCGAATCCGAGACCGATGCATACCTCATCACCGTCATAAAGAACCTCTTCTACGACCGGCAGCGCAGGATGCAGATTGACACCAGGGCCGATATAGACAAGGTGGCACACCCAGTCGACTATGACAATCCGGAGGACCTGCTAGTAGAGAAAACCGAGAACCGGCGCGTCATGAAGGCGATTGACGAACTTCCGCCAGGTGAACGCAAGATCCTGAGCATGCACGTGATAGAGAGCAAGTCATACACGGAACTGGAGCAGGAGACCGGACTCAAGCAAAACAACCTCAGGCAGATAGTGATGAGAGCCAAGAACAAACTGATTTACAAACTCAAAGGTCATACAAATGGAAAAGATTGATTACAAGGAACTTGAAAAGATCCCCGTGCCCGAGGGTCTGGAGAAACGTCTTTCCATGCAGATTGACATGTGGCAGAGGCAGGAGAGAGCCGCCCGCAGGCATAATGTCCTGTTCCGCCGCATACTGCCCGCCACCGGAATCGCCGCATGCCTGGCATTGGCCGTCTTTCTGGGCATCAGACAGCACAACAATGAAATCCGCAAGACCGATGAGGCCATGGACCTGCTGTTCTACGCTTTCGAACTAGGATCCAGCAGTACGGACAATGCAATTGAATTTTTGTTCTAACCAGCGATTATTGATATGAAACATATAACATTCAGACTTATAACATTGCTTTTCATGCTCATGACAGCATGCGGAGCAAGTGCCCAGAAAGGATTCTTTGGGAGCATATCGCGCTCCAGAGGAGTCGAATACTTCTACGCGTCAAGCGTAAACCGCAACAATCCCAACCTGAAAAAGGGCGTGCCCAAGATCAAGGGGATTGATGTGGAATACCTTGTAAGCCATCTTTCATCGATTGAGATGGTATCGGCCACCCGCCCCGAGAAGGGTGACGACATGACCGATGAACTCCGGCAGTCGGTAGTATCGACCTTAAATGAGAAGGAGTACGAGACCCTGTATGAGATCAGTACCGATGAACAGGAACTGACCGTCTATGCCCAGGCCGATAAGTACGGAGGTTACCGCATAGTAATCACCCAGCTCGCAAAGAATGAGCCTGAGAGGTTCCTGGCGGTCCTTTACAGATGTATCAATTTTGATATTGACAAGCTGTTTACCGATGCATCATAACTGCACGGGCCAGAAGTCCGTTACAGTGGATTCGGTTCCGAACCTGGATTTGGCCTCAGAGCCACGGTATACGTAGAATCTGGCGCTGTAGGGTTTTGTCCCGCCATCGGAGATGCTGTCATGAACCTCCATGTAACGGTCCATTCCCACCAGTTTGCCGTTGACAGCCCATTCCGCAATGGCACCGTACATACGCTTGTTGCAGCTGTACAGCAGGTAGGTGCCGTGAAGTCCCATGACTCCGGGCTCTATAAACTCAGGAATGTCTGCATCGGGAGTGTCCAGGGACACCTCCTGTCCGTAACCGGAATGGATGTCAACACTCTGGTCTGTCAGGGCATATACAATCGAAGGTTTGTTCTCTTTGCGGCGTGACTTGAAGTAGATGATTGATATGCAGTCACTTGACTTGAGTTCGCGGAACTCGTCGACAGTGCCCAGGCGGTCGCCAATCACGATAATGGTGTTCTCATCGACCCAGCTCAGCAGCGGCGATTTGGGCGAATCGGCATACTTGCATGCGTTGATGGCGATCATGGTGGGGTAGGAATCCAGGCCGGTGTACTCGGCAATCTCAAACCCTCTCTTGCGTTCGTTGTTTGACAAGAACATGCTGTCATAGAATCGGTTGACCACGATCTCGCCACGCTGGGCGGTGGTATCGGCATAAATGAAACCGTCAACCCGGAGGAACCAGCCGTACTCGCCGTTATGGCCACTCTGTCCGCACCCTGCAAGGCATAACATGAGGGCCGATGCAAAAAACGCTCTTATCATTATTGTTGCACTCTTTTTCATATGCTTAAGTTTTTAGTTTCTTGAAACCGGAAGCAGCTCTCTGCTCCTTACCAAACCGTATTCCTTGTCGTAGCGTGTCACGTTGGCCACACGAAACGCCTCGATTATGAGTCTGGGGTCGTCCCAGGGGATGTATCGGCAGAACTCCTGCACGATCTCATCGGTCAGCCACTCATAGGTCTGGTCAAAGTTTATCTCCACCTGCGTGAGTGGCTCGACTCCCAACGGCTGCTCCTGGGCGTTCACGTACTTGGCCAGGTCCCTGAGCTCCTGCGGCTCGTACCGTTTGCCCATAAGCTCGGCCAGGACGCGGTTCTGCTCATCGCGAATAAATCTTACATGGTAGGCGCCAAAGCTCCTGAGCTCGGCAACCTCCCTGACGTTACTGCCGTAGATTCTTGAGGCCTGATCCCCTCTCAGAATCAGTACATTGTAGTATCTGCGGTCGTTGTATGCCTCGCGGAACTCCTCCAGGCTCACCAGATGGCCGTTGATGGCAAAATGCTCGGTTATGGCAATGTTGATATTTGTCTGACAAACAAAATAGTTTCCGTGGAGTCCGTATCCGCCCGGCGAAATCACGTCACGTACATTGACATCGGGGCCGTTGATACGGCAGGCAAAGTTGTAGGTGGTGCAGTTGTCGATGCTCTCCTCAGTTATTGCGTAAACCACTGACGGAATGGATTTGCGGTTCCTCTGGGGCCTGTAATAGATGATTGCCAGGTAGTCCTCGGGCTTGAGGCTACGGAACTCGCTGAGGGTGGCCTTGTGCTTTCCTATCAGGATTAACGTCTTGTCATTCATCCATTTAAGTTCCTTGGATGATGGGAAATCGGCCATCTTGTAACCGTTTATGCAGACAAGGGTAGGCATCTCGCGGCCCGGGTGCTCCATGATCTCGAGGCCCCGCTGTATGTCATTGGCCGTAACCTCCTCGGGAAAGAATGCGTGCCTGGACTCATCGTGTTCAGTGGCAAAAATCAGGTCGTCCAGGCTTATATACATCCTGTCGGATTTACTCAGATATTCGCGGTACTGACCCTCTGTGGCCATGAATTGGTATTTGCTGCCGGGAATTTCCCTGCTGTCATCGTTCATGGGCGGGTTGTCGACCACCGTCTTGCAGCCAAAGCAGAAGAACAGGGCCGATGCAACCACTGCCGTCACGGCCGATGTAACCAGCAGATGCCCCTTGGACTCTTTCTCCTTCATGTGGAGCAGTCTTTTGCGGGTGAACGAGTTGCTCATTCCGGTGGTGGCCAGGGGGCTCAGACCGAACAGCATGCGGATCACGGTGTCGCGGTACTCATCCACGTTGTAGCCTCCGTCCTGCAGCGCGTCGTTATCGGCCTGCCATTCCTGAACCTCCTCCAGGCTTTTCTCCGACATCCAGATGAAGGGGCTGAACCATAAGAGCGAACGCAGAACTGACATGAGCAGTTTCTCCTGCGAGTGACGGTGGCGGATGTGGCTGGTCTCGTGGCTCATGATCTGGCGCAGCTCCCAGGGCTCGTATTTGCGGCCCAGGAATATGGTGTCGCGGAATGAGAACGGCTGTGTCACGTCACTGCTCTCGGCCATCGTGTAGCCGTCGGCGCGGGTCAGGATGGAGCGGTTCCGTATCCTTTTTATATATATAAGGCTGCGTACGGTTATTCCGAGCGATATGAGGACTCCAAGCACGTAGATGATAAAGAGCACCAGCTTGAATATCACAAAGCCGGGAAGATGCAAACTGTAATCATTTTTCGGTGCCGATGACTCCGTTGCGGGGGTATCGGTTCTGGTGGCCACAGCCGGAGCGGAAGGATTGCTCGGAGCGGGCTGTTCCAGCTGCAGGGGTTGCGCGGTTTCGGGGGCATCGGTCCTCATCATTGTCATTGGGGAGGGCAGGGGTTCTCCTTCAATGTGATACATGGGGACGTTCAGGGTGGGGATGATGGCTGAGAGCAGCATGGCCAGGATCAGGTAACGGCGGCAGAACGTGTAGCTGGCCTTGCGCTGGATGAATGTTGTGTAGAGCAGGTAGAAAATGCCGCTGCAAATGATTACGGAGAGAAAATAGATCAGGATTGGTTTCATAACGGTTTATTTTTTGCTGAGCATGTTCAGGATTTCATCGGCTTCCTTTACCGATATGTTCCTGTTGTCGGAGAAAAAAGTGACGAGTCTGCTTACCGAGCCGTCAAAAAATGAGTTCAGGACACCCTGCATGAATGTGCCCGTGTACTCCTGTTTGGTGACTGCGGCCTTGTACAGATTGGTGTGGCCGAGCGTGCGGTGGGTCAGGAAACCCTTGGTGTCGAGTATGCGGACCATGGTCGAGACGGTGTTGTAGGCCGGTTTTGGCTCGGGCATCATGTCGTGCACGTCACGGACTATGAACTCGCCGTCGAGCTTCCAGACTATCTGCATGGTCTCGAGCTCACCCTTGGTCAGCTCCTGTAGTTTTGGTCTGTTCTTTTCCATTGCAAATTCAAATTAACGATGCAAACATAAAACTAAAATTTTAATTTGCAAACTAAAACTCCAATTTTTTACATTAGGAACCGTCCCTAATGTTGCAGTTTTCCCGAAAAACTAACACATTAAGAACCGTCCCTAATGTAAAATTTACTAAATTTACGGTCACTATTGATTCAACCTAATTATGAAAAGAATTATTACACTGTTTTTTCTCACTGTGACCGCTTCAAGCGCATTCGCAACCAAAATTCCCGAGTACTGTCTTGAAAATGACGCAGCTCATGCGTATATGACTGAGGTCACTTATCCCGATGACGATTACACATTCACAAAAATCACCGATTACTGCGACCCCGAGCCGTGGAGGTGGTACAAGTATGACGGCTACCGCAAGGACCAGCCCAAGCCCGTGCCCCTGACCTGGGAGGCCGCCGCCGATGCCGAGTCACTGCTGCTCAAGGTCTATGAGGCCGAGATCGACAACCCCGACACCCTGAGTTACACCCTCAGCGCAACCGCCGCATCATACGATCTGTACAACCTCATCCCCGGCCGCACCTATATTTATAAGGTCTTTGCCGTTAAGGCCGATGACCAGTCCCTGCTGGACGACGGAGAGTTCCGCACGACCGGCCAGCTGCGCATGCTCAAGATCGATAACATATTCAATGTTCGCGATATGGGCGGTTGGGCAGGCCTGGGCGGCAACCCCATCAAGTACGGCCAGCTCATCCGCGGCTCACGCATGAACTGGAACGGCACCAACCGTATAATGATTACCGATGAGGGCAAGGAGGAGCTGCTCCGCCAGGGCATCAAGGCCGAGCTCGATATGCGCGACATCAAGGACAACAACAATAACCGCTTCTCGCCCATAGACCCATCAGTTGACTACACCAACATAGAACGTGCTTACGAGAGCCGTATAGCCACATTCGCCAACAGCCCCGCCAGCATCAAGGGCGTGCAGTTCGTAATAAATGAACTCAAGAAAGGCAAGCCCGTATATTTCCACTGCTCTGTAGGCGCTGACCGTACCGGTACCGTGGCCTTCCTTATCGGCGCCCTGTGCGGCATGAGCGAGAGCGACCTGGCCAAGGAGTTCGAGCTCACATCATTCTCGGGCGACTCAATCATAACCAGCGGCCGTCAGGAGGACCTGCGCCGCCGCCGTACCTATGAGGGCCGATTCGACCCCAATGACAACCCCGCCAGCTACCAGTACGCCACTATGATCGATAAGGTCAAGGAGTTTGCCGGTCAGACATTCCAGCGCAAGGTCTACACCCATCTCAAGTCAGGCGTGAGCGGTACCAGCATATCGGAGGCCGATCTGGACTGGCTGATCGAGTACCTGACCGGTTACAAGCAGGTCAAGAAGATAACCTGTGACAAGACCCGTATCAACATGACTGCCGGAGAGCAGCTCAAGGTAAAATGCGGATTCGAGCCCGCCGATGTGACCAACGGCGAGATGACACTCTCAATCCTGGATGAGCAGTATGCAACCGTTGACCAGGACGGAACAATCACCGCCCTCGCCAAGGGAAGCACCTATCTGAGAATCGCTGTCGATGACATGATCAAGACCGTAAGGCTCAACATCGCGGCCGATCCCTCCAACGTCACAGACATCGACGCCCAGGACGGTTACACCAAGATCTACAACACCGCCGGCCAGCTCAAGTCCGATGCATCGGGCCTGTTCATCCGTGACGGCCAGTTATATTACAGCAAGTAAACAATGAGAAAAGTCAATCTCCTTTTGGGCCTGGCCCTGCTGGCCGCTCCGTCATTTGCACAGAGCTATGAGCAGTTCCCGCTTGAGAACCCGCTCATACACCGTTACCTGACCGAGTTCACCTATGACACCATACCTGACCTGCACGTGTCATACGTCATGGACTACTACAACACCGCCACGACTTACCGAAAGGATCAGCCGTCGCCCGTGACCCTCTATTGGGACACCGACCTCGGGGCCGATGAATACCGCATCGTAATCAGCGAGAATCCTGCACTGACCGACTCCATAGAGTACATACAGTCCAAGGACTCCACTGTCAAGACGGTGTTCAACCTCATCCCCGGCCGCACCTATTATTACAGCATATTCTCCAAGAGCACTCAGAACGGCGAGTTCCTTATCAAGAACTCAGCCTTCCAGACCACCGGAATGCTGCGTATGATATATGCCGAGGGCACCCACAACGTACGTGACATGGGCGGCTGGCCCGGCCTGGGCGGACATCCCATCAAATACGGCCGGATTTACCGCGGCGCCCGCCTCATCAAGGAGAAATCATCCCAGGTCGTCATAACCGATGTAGGCAAGAAGGCCC
>JBGURN010000132.1:0-19786 GCA_045131955.1 Bacteroidaceae bacterium | reverse complement strand
CAGGTTGTCAAGGAGAAGGCTCAAGAATGAGGGACCGATTGAGAAAGTTGTGGATTCCGATATTGCTCGGATTGTTCCTGTCTACCGGAAGGGCAGCAGCGCAGATTCCTGCTGATTCCATTGCCGGGGCAGACTCCGTCTCAATTGCTGACCGCGTCCCTGCCGACTCACTGCTCCAGGCCCAGACACCTGACTCTCTGCTGGCAGCGGCCGACTCCCTACCCAGAATCCCCCGAAGAAAAAGAGAGGCTCTTGACGCTCCTGTCGTCTATGAGTCATCGGACTCCATGATATGGAGCGAGGGCGGTTACGCATCGCTTTTCGGTAACGGTAAGGTGAACTACCAGAACGTACAGCTCACGGCTGCCGTCATAAAGATGCAGATGGACAGCTCGTTGGTATATGCCGACGGCAGGATGGATTCATCGGGCATAGTACAGGGCACGCCTGTGTTCCTGGACGGCGGAACCCCCTACGAGTCAAACCACATAAGCTACAACTTCAGGACCGAGAAGGGTTACATTAACGAGATCATAACCCAACAGGGCGAAGGTTACATGACCAGCGCCGAGGCCAAGAAGGGCCCCGACGGCGAGTATTACATAGCGGATGGTGTCTATACCACCTGTGACGAGCACGACGATCCCCATTTCAACCTGCGTATCACACGCGCCAAGGTACGTCCCGGACGTGACGTGATATTCGGACCCGCCTATCTTGAGGTTATGGGTGTGCCGCTGCCGCTGTTCGTGCCGTTCGGATTCTTCCCGTTCCTGGAGGGTGACTATGCATCGGGTATCATCGTTCCTACATACGGTGACGAGATGGAACGTGGATTCTACCTCAAGGACGGCGGTTACTATTTTGCGCTTTCCGACTATTTTGACCTCAAGGTGCTGGGCGAGATATTCACCAAGGGTTCGTGGGGCGTATCGGCCGAGACCAGATACCGCAAACGTTATAAGTTCTCAGGTAACATATATGCCAGCTCGCTGACCACCAAACTGGGTGACAAGGGCCTTCCGGACTACTCCGTGACCAAGGATTTCAAGATCCGATGGACACACTCGCAGGATTCCAAGGCCAATCCCTACCAGACCTTCTCGGCCAGTGTGAACTTCTCCACCCAGAGCTATGAGACCTCTAACCTGTACAGCGCCTACAACCCCCAGTTGAGGACTCAGAGCACCAAGACATCGAGTATAAGCTACAACAGGAACTTCCCGTCAATAGGACTAAGCCTTAACTCCTCATTGAACCTGAGCCAGAACGTACGTGACACCACGATATCGGTCCAGTTCCCGACGGTGAGCCTGAGCCTGTCGCCTGTATATCCTTTCAAGCGCAAGAAGGTGGCCGGACAGCAGAGATGGTATGAGAAGATCAAGATCCAGTACAGCGGTTCGCTGACCAACAGCATCACGGCCAAGGAGTATGAGATCATGGACAAGAGCCTGATACGTGACTGGAACAACATAATGACCCACAGGATTCCTGTCGACGCCACTTTCCAGTTCCTCAAGAACATAAACATTACTCCCAGGTTCTCGTACAGTTCGAGCTGGCAGAGCTATAAGATTCACAAGCAGTATGATCCCGATCGCAGTGCTGTCGTAGCGGTTGATACCGTGTACGGATTCTACCGGGTTTACAAATATGATTTCAGCGTATCGGCCAATGCCAAGCTGTACGGAATGTACGAGCCGACCGATCTTTGGAGAAAGCTGTTCGGTGACAAACTGGTGGCTGTACGTCACGTCATTACCCCTTCGGTGTCATACTCCATGTCGCCGGACTTCAGCGACGAGCGTTACGGTTTCTATGACACTTACGTCTACACCGATGAAAAAGGCCAGGTAAGGACCGCCAAGTATTCCATGTTCCGCAACGCACCGGGTCAGGGTAAGTCGCAGACCATGTCCATGAGCCTGGGCAATAACCTTGAGATGAAGGTTCGCACCGACAGGGACACCACAGGTAAGGGAACCAAGGTGATAAGCCTGATTGACGAGTTGGGCGCCTCCATGTCATATAACTTTGCCACCGACCATTGGAGTGACCTCTCCACCAGACTGAGGATGAAGTTCCCCGGAACCAACTATACGTTCAACTTCAACGCCGTATGGGCTACATACGCCTATGAGGTCAATGACAGGGGCGATATATATGTGGGTAACCGTACCGAGTACTCCTACGGAAGGTTCGGACGTTTCCAGGGAATGAGCCAGCACTGGTCATACACATTCCAGAACGATACGTTCCGCAAGTGGAGGGACAATATAGAGAAACTTCTGCACCGTAATGATCCCGATGACGAGGAGGAGAAGGATTCCGAATCGGCCGAGGAGAACAGGAACAGACCGGCTGCGGCTGCATCGGCCCCCGGCAAGAAGACCGGACCGGCACAGGTTGACGAGGACGGCTATGTGGCCTATTCGCTTCCGTGGTCATTCTCCGTCTCTTACGGTATAAGCATGCGTGAGGACAATACAAACAAGGCAGGTTTTGATTACGACCGTATGCGCTACCCGTGGAAATTCGTGCACAGCATGAACATGTCGGGAAACATGAAGCTCACAAACAAGTGGAACATAAACTTCTCGTCGGGTTGGGACTTTACCTATCATGACTTCACCATGACCACCATGAGCGTGACCCGTGACCTGCACTGTTTCAACATGTCCTGCAGCATAGTGCTTAAACCATACACATCATATAACTTTACCGTCAAGGCTAATTCAAGCATGCTGTCCGACTTGCTCAAGGTCAAGAAGAGGTCAGGCTATAACAGTTACGTGAACTGGTATGACGATTGAATATAAACACCACACTATATGAGTTACTTGATTATTCCTAAAAACTACAAACCGCTCATGTCGCTGCAGCAGACTGAGCAAGGTATCAAACTGATCAAGGAGTTCTTCCAGCAGAACCTCTCAACCGGACTTCAGTTGAGAAGGGTAACCGCACCGCTCTTTGTGCTTAAAGGTATGGGTATCAACGATGACCTGAACGGAGTGGAGCGTGCCGTGACATTCCCCATCAAGGATCTTGGCGATGCCAAGGCCGAGGTCGTTCATTCACTTGCCAAGTGGAAACGTCTTACACTTGCCGAGTATGGCCTCAAGCCCGGTTACGGAATCTACACTGACATGAACGCCATCCGTGCCGATGAGAGTCTGGGTAACCTCCACTCACTTTATGTTGACCAGTGGGACTGGGAGCGTACCATCACTGCCGATGACCGCAACATAGCATTCCTCAAGCGTATTGTACGCAAGATATATTCAGCCATGCTCCGCACGGAGTATCTTATCAGCGAGACATATCCCCAGCTGGAGCCGTTCCTGGCCCGCGAGGTGTTCTTCATACATTCAGAGGAACTCCGCCGTCTCTATCCCGACAAGACTCCCAAGGAGCGTGAGGATGCCATCTGCCGCGAGCACGGTGCAGTATTTATCATGGGTATAGGCGGCAAGCTGGGTGACGGCAAGGAGCATGACCTGCGCGCTCCTGACTATGATGACTGGACCACTCCCAATGAGGACGGATTCCTGGGACTCAACGGTGACCTGCTGGTATGGAACCCCATCCTGGACCGTGCCATGGAACTCTCGTCAATGGGTATCCGTGTTGACAAGGAGTCTATGCTCCGTCAGCTTGAGCTCTGCGGCAAGCAGGAGCGTAAGGAACTCTATTTCCACAAGAAACTCCTGGCTGGAGAACTGCCTCTGTCTATAGGCGGCGGCATAGGACAGTCAAGACTTTGCATGCTGTTCCTTCAGAAGGCTCACATCGGTGAAATCCAGGCCAGCATCTGGCCGGAGGAGATGCGTGCTGAGTGCGCTAAAGCCGGCATACAGCTTATTTGATATGGATGTTAGGATAGACCAAAGCTGGAAAGAGCACTTACAGGCGGAGTTTGACAAGCCCTACTTCAGGGACTTGACAGACTTTGTGCGCCGTGAGTACGGTTCCGGTACTATCTATCCGCCTGCAAGACTAATCTTCAACGCCTTTGACCTTTGTCCTTTTGATAAGGTGAAGGTGGTCATAATAGGACAGGATCCCTATCACGAGCCCGGACAGGCCCATGGCCTCTGTTTCTCGGTTAATGACGGGGTACCTTTCCCTCCATCACTGAGGAATATATTCAAGGAGATAAGCGATGACCTGGGCAAACCTGTACCGCCGAGCGGAGACCTGACCCGATGGGCCAGACAGGGAGTCCTGCTGCTGAACGCCACCCTTACAGTCAGAGCCGGTGCCGCCGGTTCGCATCAGGGAAAAGGGTGGGAGGAGTTCACCGATGCTGCAATCCGGGAACTCAACGCTCACCGTGACGGACTTGTATTCATACTCTGGGGTGGTTATGCCAAGAAAAAGGGTGCCATCATAGATCGCACCCGCCATCTGGTGCTCAGCTCCGCGCATCCGTCGCCTTTATCGGCCTATAACGGATTCTTTGGCAATCACCATTTCAGCCAGGCCAACGAATGGATAATAAAACACGGAGAGACTCCCATTGAATGGTAGTCTCTCCTCGCTCGTACACCCATAGGGAATCGAACCCTAATCTTGGGAACCGGAATCCCATGTTCTGATCCATTGAACTATGGGTGCATGGGTTAAACCGGACGCGAAGTTACACAATAATTCCGGATTTATTTTCACGCTGAATAATAAAGGGTTATTTTTGTACCTGTCATTTAGGAGTCATGTTATTGACCTGATAGTAATAACCATCAAACTGTATATGAGAAAACTTTTCCTGACCTTATTTGCTGCGATGACGGTTGCATGCTCTCTGTATGCCCAGGAGAACATGGTCGCTTTCCGCCATCTTTCAATAGGGGCCGAAGCCGGTCTCCACGGATTCGGAGTTGAAGTCGCCTTACCAATCCAGAAACACTTTGTACTCAAAGCCGGATACAACTGGGCACCCAAGGGTGACCTGTTCAATACAGATATAGTCCTTGACACAAAGCAGTTGCGTCAGGACCAGGAGCAGTATTCCGCTAGTACCGGTTACGAATTCCGGAACAAGTTCTCTGACGAGTCCATAGTTTCGTCGGGAGTAGTGATGGGCCTTACCAATTACAAGGCCATGATCAACTGGTATCCTTTCAGTTCGGGCCGTTTCTATTTTGCCGGAGGTGTCTATTATACTCCCGATGCCAACAGGAACGATCCCTTTATAAGACTGAGCGGTAACACAGCCGATAATGACTGGGCCGCCCTGCAGGAACTGAATGAAAAATATCCTGACCCGGCCAATCCCGGACAGAAGAGGGAGATGGCTCTTGATATAGCTGGAGAGAAATATTCAGTCGTAGAGAGGGACGGCAAGGGCTACATGCAGGCCGACTTCCGGGTGGATCCTCTCAAATACTACGTAGGTATGGGTTTGGGCCGATGCGTCCCCAACCGTTTCATGGGACTTCAGCTCGAGGTGGGCGCCATGATATACCATAATGCAGTGCTCTACTGTCAGGACAAGGAGGTCAGTACCATCACCGATGCCGCCAGTGCACTGGGTGATGACACCAGGGAGATCCTTGAGTATGTGGACAAATACCCTGTCTATCCTCAGGTGACGCTGCGCCTGAGTTTCCGTGTGTTATGATTAAACCTGTTATATAACCTGTTTTTAAAAACGAGACTTAACTGAAAACTTACAGATAACATTATGAAGAAAAGAATTATCAGTATTGCTTTGATGGCGCTCTGTGTTGCAGGCGTCAAGGCTCAGGAGGCTCCCTCCATTCCGAATCTTGCCAGTCCGGACGGACGTCTTGTGGTATCATTCAACCTTACGGGTACAGAGAATCCCACCTATTCCGTTAAATATGACGGCAAGCAGATGCTTGAGGATTCACCTATAGGTATCATGCTTGACCTGGGTTCCAAACCCACACTTGAGGGACTTCCTCAGGGACGCGAGGCAGGTAACGGTGATTTTACCAAGAACCTGACCCTGGTGGGTGCGCTAACAGACCAGCGCAGCGTGGATTATACGATGGACAGGATCAAGACAGCCCATGTAAGCCACGATTATTCCATCGGAATATTTGAATTGCAGAACGCATCACGCGAGACCATAGAGTTTGAGTTCCGTGTGAGCAACAATGATATTGCAATCCGATACAATCTGCATAAGTCACGTCAGCGTTCAAGCACGCGCGTACTTTTTGAGAATACCGGATTCCGTTTCCCTGACGGCACCACCACATTCCTCACTCCGCAGAGTGACGCCATGATAGGTTGGCAGCGCAGCAAGCCCAGCTATGAGGAGGGTTACTCACATGACGGAGAGATGAACGTTCGTTCACAGTACGGTCACGGCTACACATTCCCCGGTCTGTTCCATGTAGGAGAGAACGGTTGGGTGCTTCTGTGCGAGACCGGCGTAAGCAGCAGCTACTGCGGCTCACGTCTGGGTGACTGCAAGGACAACACCTACAAGATTGAGTTCCCCATGCCCGATGAGAACAACGGCAACGGAACCGTATGCCCCGCCATGCGTCTGCCGGGTTCAACTCCCTGGCGTACCATCACCGTAGGTGCCGACCTCAAGCCTATCGTTGAGACCACTGTCATGTGGGATTATGTAGAGCCTCTCTACGCTCCTTCACGCGAGTATGTATACGGCCGCAGCACATGGAGCTGGATCGTATGGCAGGATGCATCATGCAACTGGGACGATCAGGTCAAGTTCATAGACCTGGCCAGCGCCATGGGTTGGGAGTATATCCTGATCGATGCCGGCTGGGATGAGAACATAGGTTACGAGCGTATGGAGCAGCTTATCAAGTATGCCAACTCCAAGAACGTTGACGTATTCCTGTGGTACAGCTCAAGCGGTTACTGGAACGATATAGTACAGAGCCCCATCAACAAGATGGACAACTCCATCATCCGCAAGCAGGAGATGGCATGGCTCGAGAAGGTTGGCTGCAAGGGAATCAAGGTCGATTTCTGGGGCGGTGACAAGCAGGAGACCATCCGTCTTTACGAGGAGGTCCTGTCCGATGCCAACGACCACGGAATCATGTGTATATTCCACGGCTGCACACTGCCGCGCGGATGGGAGAGAATGTATCCCAACTACGTAGGATCAGAGGCTGTTCTGGCATCTGAGAACATGTTCTTCGGCCAGGGCTCATGTGATGAGGAGGCCTTCAAGGCAACCCTGCATCCGTTTATCCGTAACACTGTGGGCTGCATGGAGTTCGGCGGCTGCTTCATGAACCGTATCCTTAGCAAGACCAACAGCTTACCCGGTTCAAGGCTCAAGACCACTCCGATATTCCAGATTGCAACCGAGGTTATCTTCCAGAACCCCATCCAGAACATAGCCATCTGCCCCAACAACCTGGAGGATGCTCCCAAGATATGCATGGACTGGCTGCGTGACGCTCCCACCACATGGACCGAGACCCGTTTCCTTGACGGCTACCCCGGCAAGTATGTGATCCTGGCCCGTAAGAGCACCGACGGCCGCTGGTTCGTAGCCGGTCTGAACGCCACAAAGGAGCCCATCAAGAGCAAGATCGACCTCTCGTTCCTGGGTGACGGCGACGTTCAGTTCTATACCGATGACAAGAAGACTCTGGAGCCCACTCTCAAGACTCTTAAGCTCAAGACCAAGAAGCCTTATCAGTTTGAGATACAGCCCAGCGGAGCCACTATGATAATGAAGTAACTTTTTTATCAAACTGTGATATTATGAAGAAATTGTTGAATTTGTTTGCATGCATGTCACTCGCAGTACTGACAGCATCATGCGGTATTTTGGGTATGGGAGCCAACAACCAGACCGGCACGACCAATGGTCAGGCATCGGGTATGGCTCTTAAGAGTCTTTACAATCAGTATCAGACTGACGGTAAAGTTGATGTTTCAAACCTGAACAACATCATCAGTCTTGCTCAGCTGGCCAACAGCATCCAAGGCTTGAAGAATGTTGATGACAAGAGCGCATTCTACACTGATTTCGCTTCAGGTCTGATTCTGGGTTCAAACAACCTCGTAACAAACCAGACTGCCAATCCTGTAACCAGCACTCTCCAGACTCTGGTTCAGGGTACTGATCTGAGCAAGGTCGCTCAGGCTGGTGCTGCCGCTCTCGTTCAGAGCCAGCAGTCATCACAGCAGACAGTTCAGCAGGCCTCAGAGAAGGCTGAAAGCAAGGTGGCCGATGCAGTGGAGCTTATCTCCGATGCCAAGGATGAGGTTGATGAGACCCTCTCGTCACTCAGCACCATATTCAGCCTGTTCGGCAAGTAAAAAGGAGGCCGACATACAGGCTATCCGTTATAATAATGGCGCGCGTGCGCCATTATTATTTTTATATGCCCGATTTTTATTATCTTTGCAGCCTGTAAAAACCAGGCAAATAATTGCAAATTAAACAAATGGAATTAAGCGATCAGGAACAGTTCAGAAGAGAGAGTTTGAAGGAGCTGCGCGCCATGGGTATCGATCCCTATCCCGCAGCCATGTATCCCACCAACGCTTTCGCAACCGAGATAAAAGAGAATTTCAAGGACGATGATGAGCCCCGTCAGGTCTGCATTGCCGGACGTATGATGAGCCGCCGTATCATGGGTAAGGCTTCATTCATTGAGCTGATGGACTCTACAGGCCGTATCCAGGTCTACATCACCCGTGATGACATCTGCCCCGATGAGGAGGATAAGGAGATGTACAACAAGGTGTTCAAGAAACTCCTTGACATAGGTGACTTTATCGGAATTGAGGGATTCGTGTTCCGTACCCAGATGGGTGAGATCACGGTTCATGCCAAGAAACTCACGGTACTGAGCAAGTCACTGCGTCCGCTGCCTATCGTAAAGTACAAGGACGGCGTGGCCTATGACAAGTTCGATGACCCCGACCTACGTTACCGTCAGCGTTATGTTGACCTGGTGGTTAACGACGGTATAAAGGAGACTTTCCTTAAGCGTACCAAGGTAATCCGCACCCTGCGTTCAGTCCTGGACAATGCCGGTTACACCGAGGTGGAGACTCCCATACTTCAGTCCATCCCCGGAGGTGCCAGCGCACGTCCGTTCATCACTCACCATAACACCCTTGACATAGACCTCTACTGCCGTATAGCAACAGAGCTCTACCTGAAGCGTCTTATCGTAGGCGGATTTGAGGGCGTTTATGAGATCGGCAAGAACTTCCGTAACGAGGGAATGGACCGCACCCACAATCCTGAGTTCACCTGCATGGAGCTCTATGTAGCTTACAAGGACTACAACTGGATGATGGATTTCACAGAGAAACTGCTTGAGAAGATAGCTATAGAGACCAACGGCACCACCAAGGTTAAGGTCGGTGACAACGAGGTTGACTTCAAGGCACCTTACCGCCGTCTGCCTATCCTTGAGGCCATCAAGGAGAAGACCGGCTATGACCTGGAGGGCATGAGCGAGGATGAGATGCGTGAGGTTGCCAAGAAATGCGGCGTGGAGGTAACTCCCTCCATGGGCAAGGGCAAGCTCATTGACGAGATATTCGGCGAGACCTGCGAGGGTACATTCATACAGCCCACCTTCATCACCGACTATCCTGTTGAGATGTCACCCCTTACCAAGATGCACCGCAGCAAGCCCGGTCTTACCGAGCGTTTTGAGCTGATGGTCAACGGCAAGGAGCTGGCCAACGCATACAGTGAGCTCAACGATCCTATCGATCAGTATGAGCGTTTCCAGGATCAGCTGCGTCTCAGCCAGAAGGGTGATGACGAGGCCATGTTCATAGATCAGGACTTTGTACGTGCTCTGGAGTACGGCATGCCTCCCACAAGCGGTATCGGCATCGGCATAGACCGTCTGGTTATGCTCATGACCGGACAGCAGGCTATCCAGGAGGTGCTGTTCTTCCCGCAGATGAAACCTGAAAGCAAGGACTAAAAAAGATAATTATGGCAATTCCACAGGGAAAACTGGCAATTATGGGTGGCGGCAGTTGGGCAACAGCCATAGCCAAGATACTGCTGTCAACTGAGGATTCCATAAACTGGTATATCCGTCGCGATGACCGTATCGCTGATTTCAAGCGTCTGGGTCATAATCCGGCTTATCTTACCGGAGTACAGTTCGATGTGAACCGCATAAACTTCTCGTCCGATATCAACCAGATCGTGGAGGAGTCTGAGGTGCTGGTGTTCGTTACCCCTTCACCGTACTTCAAGAGTCACATGAAGAAGCTTAAGGTCAAGCTCCGTGACAAGTTCATCGTATCGGCCATAAAGGGTATCGTGCCCGATGACAACCTGCTCATGTCGGACTATTTCCACCGTTACTACGGCGTTCCTATGGAGAATATCGCCGTAGTGGCAGGACCCTGCCATGCTGAGGAGGTTGCGCTGGAGCGTCTCTCTTACCTCACGGTAGGATGCCAGGAGATTGAGAACGCGCAGGCCATAGCACGTAAGCTCACCAACTCATACGTCAAGACATCGGTATCGGAGGATGTCGCCGGCATCGAGTTCAGCTCGGTGCTCAAGAACGTATACGCCATCTCCGCCGGTATCTGCAGCGGACTCAAGTACGGTGACAACTTCCAGGCCGTGCTTATGTCAAACGCCATTCAGGAGATGAACAACTTCCTGGCTACCGCGCGTCCCATGCCTAACCGTGCCGTGAATGACTCGGTCTATCTGGGCGACCTGCTGGTTACCGGTTACTCAAACTTCAGCCGTAACCGCGTATTCGGTACCATGGTGGGCAAGGGCTACTCCGTAAAGGCAGCCCAGCTGGAGATGGAGATGATAGCCGAGGGTTACTACGGTACCAAGTGCATGAAGGAGATCAATGAGCACTACCGTGTGAACATGCCCATTCTCGATGCCATGTACAACATACTATACGAACATATTTCACCTGTTATTGAGATTAAACTTCTCACCGACTCATTCAAATAACCCTATGATTAAGATAGACATTTCACGCGTCCGCGATTTCGTGTCACTCAGCCAGGTCAACGCCCTGGAGCCTGAGATAAAGGAGGCCATCCTCAAGCTTGAGAACGGTACCGGTGCCGGTAACGATTTCATTGGCTGGATGAACCTTGCATCAGGTATGTCATCGGCCCTTCTGGATGATATCCAGGAGACTTCAAAGGTCCTCAGGGAGAATTGCGAGGTAGTGGTTGTGGCCGGTATAGGCGGCAGCTACCTTGGCTCACGTGCCGTCATCGAGGCTCTGAGCAACAGCTTCACTCAGCTCATCCAGGACGGCAAGAACCCGCAGATCCTGTTTGCAGGTCATAACATAAGCGAGGATTACCTCTTTGAACTTACCGAGTACCTCAAGGGCCGTAAGTTCGGTATCATAAACATATCCAAGTCAGGTACTACCACCGAGACCGCCCTGGCGTTCCGTCTGCTCAAGAAACAGTGCGAGCAGCAGCGCGGCAAGGAGATGGCCCGCAAGGTTATCGTGGCTATCACCGATGCCAAACGCGGTGCAGCCCGCGTGTGTGCCGACAAGGAGGGTTACCGCAGCTTTATCATACCTGACAACGTAGGCGGACGTTTCTCCGTACTCACTCCGGTAGGACTGCTGCCTATAGCCATTGCCGGTTTCGACATAAGACAGCTCGTCAAGGGTGCTGCCGATATGGAGAAGCTCTGCACCAGCCAGGTGCCTATGGAGCAGAACCCCGCAGCTCTCTACGCAGCTACACGTAACGCCCTCTACCGCAGCGGCAAGAAGATTGAGATACTGGTCAACTTCCAGCCCAAGCTTCATTACTTGAGCGAGTGGTGGAAGCAGCTTTACGGAGAGTCAGAGGGTAAGGAGAACAAGGGTATATTCCCTGCATCGGTCGATTTCTCTACCGACCTTCACTCCATGGGCCAGTGGATCCAGGAGGGTGAGCGTACCATATTCGAGACTGTGATATCGGTCGATAAGGTACAGCACAGCATGCTCGTTCCTTCGGATGATGAGAACCTGGACGGCCTTAACTACCTGGCCGGCAAGCATGTCGACGAGGTCAACAAGATGGCCGAGCTCGGTACACAGCTGGCTCATGTGGACGGCGGTGTTCCCAATATCCGCATCACTGTTCCGGAACTCAACGAGTACTGGATCGGTCAGCTTCTCTATATGTTTGAGAAGGGATGCGGCATAAGCGGTTACGTTCTTGGCGTGAACCCCTTCAACCAGCCCGGTGTTGAGGCTTATAAGAAGAACATGTTCGCTCTCCTTAACAAGCCCGGCTACGAGGAGGAGTCCAAGAAGATATTGTCAAGATTAAACAAGTAAGAAGATACCTCTAATGGCGTTCTCACTCCAGAACAAAAGCGCCATCCTGTTCGACATGGATGGCGTTTTGTATGATTCCATGCCGAACCACTCCAAAGCCTGGAGTGAGGCTATGGAGCATTTTGGCATGCATATGACTCCCCATGACGTCTATATGAACGAGGGAGCCACAGGACATGACACGGTGTGCCGTATCAGTATGCGCGACCGTGGTTATGAGGCAAGCGAGAGTGAGATTGAGAACGTCTACGGATACAAGGCCAACATATTCCACAGCCTGCCCGAGGCACGTATCATGCCGGGTGCGCAGGAGGTGTTCCGTAAAGCCGCAGCGGCAGGGCTCAAGATACTTATCGTGACAGGCTCCGGGCAGAAGAACCTGATTGAGCGTGTCCAGAATGATTTCAAGGGTTACATAACACGTGACCTTATGGTGACTGCCTTCGAGGTCAAGCGCGGCAAACCCTATCCCGATCCCTATCTCAAGGGACTGGCACTGGCCGGCGTACCTGCAAGCCAGGCTGTGGTGGTGGAGAACGCACCTCTGGGAATACGTGCCGCCGTTGCTGCCGGAATTGATACCATAGCTGTCAACACAGGTCCCCTGGAGGATGAGATACTTATGGCCGAGGGTCCCCGTATGCTCATGCACTCCATGCAGGAACTCTCTGACCGGTTCGAGTCACTCTGCAGCTCTGATACCGACCTTAGTGTCATAATGCCGGTTTATAACGCAGCCTCTTCACTGCGTGCCACACTGGACAGCGTGCTCTCGCAGGATATGGACCGCATGGAGGTGATAGCTGTCAATGACGGCAGTACCGATGACTCCCTCTCCATCCTTGAGGAGTATGCGGCAAAGGATTCACGCCTAAAAGTCATATCACAGGAGAACGGTCATCAGGGTAAGGCCCGCAATACCGGACTCAAGGTTGCCCGTGGACGTTACGTGGCATACATGGACAGCGATGACCTGCTGTCGGACGGATATTACAGCAACCTTTTCCGTGCGGCCTGCAAGACAGGTGCCGACATCGCATTCTCCGAGATAAAGAGAATCAAGGGCCGGAATGTGAAGTATTTCTACGGCCTTAAGGAGAGCGTGGTGGTTGAGAATAGGGATGAGAAACTCCGTATCTGCACATGTCCTCCCTCGTTCTGCAGCGTCAACATGATTGTAAGACGTGACCTCATAGAGCGTCTGGGACTCCGTTTTCCCGAGGGCGTCTATTACGAGGATGCCCCGTATGTGTTCCGTCTGCTGTGTGAGAGCGGCAAACTGGTTACGGTACCGGAGTCGCAGTATATCTACATACACCATCCCGGGTCGACCGTGCACTCCCGTCAGTCCTTACAGAAACAGACCGATAAGTACAACGCCCACAAGGAGGTGATCCGCCTGGCCCGTGAGTATGGCGTTACACTCCCCGAGAGTTTCCTGAACGTGATGAAACGTCAGTACATGCTGGGTCCCGTATGCCTTATAAAGGTACGCGAGAGAGAGGGCGTGGAGACCTTCCGCCTCTTTGACTTCATCCCGGTCATGAGGCGTAAGAGCCGTTCTTAAGAACCAATCCTTATTTACTTGAGAGATACTGGTCAAGCAGGACCAGTGCAGTGAGTGATTCCACTACCGGCACGGCACGCGGAACCACGCAGGGGTCATGACGTCCCTTGGCAGCGACAATGGTATCCTGACCTGAACGGGTCACGGTCATCTGCTCGCGTCCGATGGTGGGGGTGGGCTTGAACGCCACGCGGAACCTCAGGGGCTGTCCGTTGCTTATGCCACCCTGTATGCCGCCGCTGTGGTTGGTGAGAGCTGTAACCTGGCCGTTCTGCATGCGCAGGGCGTCGTTATGCTCGGATCCTCTCTGTGAGGCCGATGCGAATCCGTCACCGTACTCGAATCCCTTGGCGGCGTTGATGCCCAGCATAGCTGCGGCAAGGGTCGCCTCGAGCTTGTCAAACACAGGGTTACCTATTCCTGCGGGCAGACCCTTGACGGTGCATGTCACGCAACCGCCTACGGAATCCTGCTCTTTGCGGAGGTCATGTATGAGAGCCTCCATTTTTGAGGCGAGTTCTGCATCGGGACACCTTACGGCGTTGGTCTCGACCATGCTTGCCGTATACTCCATATCCTTGGCGGGATTGGTGGAGTAGGGACCTATCTGTGATGTGAATGCTGTTATCTCAACATCCGGCAGGAGCTTGCGCATGGCAAGCTGAGCCATAGCTCCGGCAACGCATATGGGAGCGGTCACGCGGGCCGATGAACGTCCGCCGCCGCGCCAGTCACGTATGCCGTAGCGCTGCTCCCATGCATAGTCGGCATGGGACGGACGGAACAGGTCCTTGAGCTCGTCATAATCAGACGAGTGCTGGTCGCTGTTCCTTATTATGAATGCTATGGGTGCTCCGGTGGATACCCCGTCCAGAAGACCGGAGAGGAATTCAACCTCATCCTTCTCCTGACGTCCGGTGGTCACAGTGCTCTGTCCGGGACGGCGGCGCTGCATGCATGTACGTATGAACTCTGCATCGACCTCAATTCCCGATGGGAATCCGTCGAGCACACCTCCTATGGCGGGGCCGTGGCTCTCGCCGAAGGTGGTAAGCGTGAGAATGTGACCTATTGTATTCATTCAATGCGCAATTTTAATTCGACTTCTTGCAGTCGCCGTCGCAGTTGCAGTCGCCACCATTGCAGTCGCCGTTATTGCATCCGCCGCCGCAACCCTTGCACTTGGGGTGCAGGATGGCATCGATCTCCTCCTGTGTGGCGGGACGTGACTCCAGTATGACACCCTTGAAAGTGAGGTCCTCACCGGCCAGGGGGTGGTTCAGGTCTACGGTTACTTTGTCATCGGTAATGTTTGTCACGGTAGCGTTGAATGTCTGCTGGCCGTCGCTCAGGGGAATGACAGCACCTACCTTTACGTGCTCGTCATCAAATACTCCGTCGCGCAGGAATATACCCTTGTCCAGCTCCAGGACATTCTCCTTGCTGTATTCACCGTATGCCTTGTCGGCGGGTACCTCGAACTCAAAGCTTTCGCCTACAGCCAGTGAACCTACATTGCTCTCAAAGAGATCCAGGGCATAACCTATGCCGCTGATGAATGTAAAAGGTCTTTCACGTGTAGCGCTTTCGTACTTGTAGAGTTTGCCCTCACCGTCCTTAAGCATAAGGTCATAAGTAAGGCTGATGTATTTCTTTTCCATTTGTATTGTTTTTGCGGTGCAAAGTTAGTCATATTTTGGGAGTTCACCAAAGGGGCACAAAAGGGACGGTTCTATCTGTGCCCTTAATTATCCGGTCAACTGTTGCGAAAAGGTTTCAAAAGGGCACAGATAGAACCGTCCCTTTTGTGCCCCTCTTACTTGAGGTTCTTGAGGGGAACTGCAGAACTGGCGTTGGGCGGATCGTTGCGGGTAATCAGCGAGATGGTGGGTGCCAGCACGCTCACCGATATGGGGTCATGGTTCACCTCGGCGCGTATGCCGTTGCCGTAGAGAATCATGGGTACGGGACTGGAGACAGGCTTGCGGTAGATCACGGTCTTCTCCTTCTCGTCCGATATGCCCCAACCGGGTATGGCGTCTATGATGATGTCACCGCTGTAGGCTGTGTTCAGGGCGTTACGCTTGCGCATGGCCTCCATGTCGGGGATGGTTGACATGAGGTCGCGCATGAGCACCACGCTCTTGATTCCGCTCACCTGGACGAGCAGGTCGACCGAGTTCTCCAGTATGTCATGCAGGGCCAGACCTCTCTCCTCTATAAGGTCATGATTCAGGTAGATATGGTTGTGGTAGAATGTCTTGACCCAGTTGCCGCTTCCGAACTTGGCCGAAAGGTAGAGGCTGAGCAGGGCGCAGGTGCGCTCCATGCTGACCTGACCGGTGGGAATGCGTGTCCCGCCCAGCTCCGGTGCGGCGGTCTCCACATATCCGGTAGAGGTCACAAAGAAAAGCACGTTGTCAATGCCTATCCTGTCTGTTATGGTGTTTACCAGCTCGGCTATGGTCTGATCCAGGCGAACGTAGATATCCTGTTGCTCAAGTGACCAGATGGTGTTGGGGGTATGACGGAAATTGCCTGCATAATAAGTGAGCGCCAGAAGGTCGGGGGTATCGTCCTTACCCATACCCATGCCATCGAGTGAGGCCAGAGCCATCGCGGTGACGCGCTCATTGGCAAAAGGGCTTGTCTTGTAGTCCCATATGTCATTCCTGCGCAGGGTGTAGTTGAACGCTCTCAGACGCTCATGCTCGGATACCGGTATGTAGGAGCTGGTAGGCAGAAGGGGCCTCCAGTCCTTGTTGTGCCATGCACTGTCATTACGGACGTTTATCCATTCAGGAAGCGCCCCGTAATAGTCCGATGAGCTCCATCGGCTGTCATCGTCATTCATCCAGATGGCTATGTCTGGGTCATGACCGCCGGCCAGGATGGCGGCGTCACGTTCAATGGCAATCGAGCATATCTTGGAGCGGCTGGCCGAACCCAGCTTCATCTCATCGGCCAGGTTGGTGGCCATGAGACGGCGCGGCGATGACATCTCTATGGTGTTTATACCCTTGTGGTTGCTGTCGTCCAGCGGTGAGGCGGGCAGCAAGGTGCTGGGGTTCATCCATCTTACGTCAACTATTCCGTGTTGGAAAGGCGAGGCCCCGGTATAGACCGATGCCACCGCCGATGCGCGGTCCATCACCTCATAGTCAAATGTGGTGTTGGTGCGGTTGTACCCATCGGTCCAGAGACGCTTGAGTCCTTCATTTCCCATGATGGGCATCATTTTCTCAAGGCACTCCTCATTGAGCTGGTCAATCACTATTCCCACCACCAGCTTGGGGGCCTTCTCTACATCGGTCTTGGCCTGGAGCGAGGCGGGGAGGGCCAGCATGCCCAGCACCATTACGGGTATTATGCCGTTACGCACTGAAATCTTGTTCTCTTTGCGGAACCTGGACAGCAGCTGGAAAAGGAATGTGCTGAATGCCCTCACGGCAAAGGTGAGTATAAGCAGCAGGACCGATACCTCTATCTTTTGGGGTATGGCGGGGTAGAGCAGCAGGAATGCGGTGCATACCACCATCTCGCAAATTACGAATATGGAAATCCGGCCTTTCCTGAACTTGCGTACAATGAAAGGCATGAATATGAGAGGCAGCGGGTTGAGGCAGATGACCAGCCAGTTGGTATCGAGAGTGGGGTGCTCGGAGAAGAAGAACATCAGTGCGATAATGATGCCGGCCACACCCTGGATACCCATGAGGGTGTAGTCAATAGCGGAAATGAGCTTGCCGCGATACCATCCCCAGAGTGACAGGAGGAGAACCAGCAGGAACACTATCCATATAACCTGTACAGGGGTGAGTGCCGGTTTGCCGAAATCCACTCCGTGGTCAGGGTTTACCAGTCTTATGGCGGGGAGCGTCAGCGGACGCTGCACACCGGCGGTATCAGTGATCACGGCCTCGCCGGCCATCTTCATGAGATGAAGCGGAGCGAATGACTCCTCACGGCCCCGTACCGGGCGGTCGCCTCCTGCTCCGATTATGAGATCCACTGCGAATTCACTCCACGGACGTACCCGGGTGTGCTCGGTGAGCAGGTCACGGAATGTGAGGGCCGAGTCGGAAGGCTGGTAGGTCACGGTGCCGTCTATGGACTCCTCAATCTTGTCCATTGCCATGGTCGAGCAGTTGTTGAACAGGAAGTTATAACGGTAAACCCTGTTCTCGGGCCGGCTGTTCTTAATAAGTGCCTCATAGAGGCGGCGTGCCTCCGCCTTGCTCAGGTTGAGCGGCTGGGCAAAGACCTCGGATCCCCTCTCAGTATACTCCCTGAGGAAATGGTGCAGGCGGGTGGCCCCCAGTATGTAATCGGTCTTGCCAAGAGTGAAACGCCATACGAAATGGGGGGTATTGAAATCAAAAAGACCGTAGTTGAAGACCGCCTCGGTACCTGTTCCCTCATCCTCGATCAGAATGGCGGTGTGGCCGTACAGTTCATAGATGGCCTTGCCAGGTTCGCATGTCAAAAGGTATGCGTTTATGCTGTCAGTCTGAGCTTTAGCTCCCTGCTGGAGTAGTGTGAACAGTATCAGAAAGGCTGTAAGTTTCTTCTTCATCGGTTTTTTTTGTTGATTGCGTGCAAAGTTAATACTTTTGCAGGCACTTAGTGACGCATATATGATTCTATTAGCCGATTTCGGGAATACGCGCGTGAAGGTTGCCGTCCGTGAGCAGGATGACAGCCTCAGGCTCATATACAGCGGTCCTGTTGACCTGGACCGCATGAAAAGGGCTGCGGACGGACTCTCTGTTGACGGCGGAATGTGGTGCTCTGTCCGTGAACCGGACTACCTGGTGCGCGAATGGATGGAGAGTCTTGGAATGACACAGTTCACGGCCTCCACTCCCATACCCATACGCAATGACTACTCGTCACCCCGTACTCTCGGTATGGACCGTCTGGCGGCAGCCGTCGGGGCTTGGTCCATGCAACCCGGAAATGACATCCTTGTGGTCGATGCAGGAACGGCCGTAACGTTTGACCTGGTATCGGCCGACGGGGCATACAAGGGCGGAAACATAGCACCTGGAATAGAACTCAGGCTCAAGGCGCTTCACGAACACACAGGCGCTCTGCCCCTGGTTAATAAGGAGGGAGAGACACCGTTATTCGGCACAGATACCGTCACGGCCATAAGGAGCGGAGTCGTAAATGGCATTAGACATGAACTTTACGGTTTCATAACACGTCTGAGCTCCACCTATCCCTCTCTTTTGGTTTTTTTAACCGGAGGCGATGCCGGATTCTTTGATATAATAGGTAAAAGCACTACTTTTGCAGTTCCGGACCTGGTTCTTCGTGGACTCGCCCGGGTTGTGGATTTCAATGAGAAACAGATTATTTAAGACTATATCGACTGCGTTTGCGGCATTCGTATTCTGTATGTTCGGTCAGTGTCAGCTTAAGGCACAGACAGGGGTAAACTCTCCATATTCCAGATATGGACTTGGTATGTTGTCCGATCAGTCTACCGGCATTACCAAGGCCATGGGAGGCATAGGTGCAGGTTTCCGCAGGGACAATACCATGAACCTCAAGAACCCGGCTTCCTATTCTACCGTCGATACCCTGACTTTCATCGCTGACATAGGATTCGCTATCCAGAACGTCAACTTCAGTGAGAACGGAGTCAAGCTGAATGCCCACAACGGCTACATCAGTCATATGGCCATGCAGTTCAGGATATTGCCCAAGGTGGGTATGACCATAGGTTTCATGCCATTCTCCAATGTAGGCTACCAGTTCTCCAACTCCGAGATAGTACGCCGTGACGAGGACGGTTCCATTACCGCCACCAACACCTTTAACGGTACCGGAGGCGTGAGACAGTTCATGGGTGGTCTGGGATGGCGTCCTACCGAGTGGATATCGGTCGGAATGAACGCCTCATACCTGACAGGTGACATGACCC
>JBGURN010000131.1:0-15960 GCA_045131955.1 Bacteroidaceae bacterium | reverse complement strand
CAACCGCATACGCCACATATCTGGCCAAAGCCGGAGTCAAGTTTGACATATTCGCTCCGTGCGATATGTATCAGGAGTCTCAGGACGCCATCCGTTCTGTAGGCCAGAATCTGGTAGTATCAGAGGGAGGTTACGGTCAGGCCAAGGCTGAGGCTGCTGATTTCCACAAGAACCAGAAGGTTATGATATCGGCCGGTAATATCGACCCCATTCGCGTAGAGGCCAAGAAGACACTTGTCTTTGAGTGCATGCGCCAGCTGGGCCGCATCCCCGATGTCTACATGCAGGCAGTTGCAGGCGGCACAAGCCCTATCGCATTTGAGAAAGGAATGCGTGAGATTGCCGATGCATACCCGCAGTACAAGATGCCCCGCATGCTGCTGGTTCAGCAGGACACCTGCGATCCCATGGTCCAGGCTTGGGAGTGGGCAAATGAGAACAATTTCCCGCAGGGTTGGAACAAGCACTTCCCCACTGTGATACCAAGGACCAGCATATCTATACTTACCGCCGGCACTCCCGGAATGTATCCGCTGGTTGGTCCTATCGTAAAGAACAGCGGTGGATGTTTCCTGCGTGTCAAGGAGGAGGGTCTGGAGCGTTACGGCCGTATGGTCAAGGACGCACAGGGCATATACATGGGACCTGCATCGGTAGTATGTATAGCCGGATTCTTCAAGGCACTTGAGGAGAATAAGCTCAAGAACGGAGACCTTATCCTTCTCAACACCGGCGAGGGTTGCGAACGCGCCCGCTGGTTCAAACAAGCAATAGACAGCTGCAAATGAATAAATTCGCCGACAAGGTAGTTTGGATAACAGGCTCTTCATCAGGTATTGGTGAGGCAACCGCATATGAGTTTGCACGTGAGGGTGCCAAGCTCATACTCACTGCACTTGAGGCTGACCTCTTGGAGAAGGTTGCCGCACGTTGCATTGAGTTAGGTGCCCCAGATGCCAAGCCCCTGCCCTTTGACCTCTCCAAGAAAGATGAGGTGGCAGGACTGGCCGAGCAGGCATGGCTGGTTTACGGATACATAGATGTATTCTACAACAACGCCGGCATAAGCCAGCGAGGCACCACCTGTGAGACCGAGATGCGTGTTATTAATAAGGTCATGGACATAAACTGGTTCGCGCCCGTTATCATGACCAAGGTGATCCTGCCCAAGATGATCGAGCGCGGCGGCGGCCAGCTTATGGTCACCACCAGCATCAACGGACGGTTCGGATTCCCCCTGCGTTGCGCCTACAGCTCATCCAAGCACGCCCTCTACGGATTCTTTGAGACCGTCCAGGCTGAGTACTACAAGGATAACATACGCGTTACCATAGTCTGCCCCGGACGTGTGCAGACACGCATATCATTCTATGCCCTTGAAAAAGACGGAAAGCAGCATGCCAAGATGGATGCCGGTCAGGCCGGAGGTTGCACCCCCGAGCAGGCAGCCCGTAAGATAGTCCGTGCTGTCTATAAGAAGAAGCGTGAGGTCCTGGTAGGACGCAAGGAGCTGCTTATGGTTTACATCAAGCGTTTCTTCCCGGGACTCTGTGCCAGGATAGCCCGCAACATCGACCCAATGTAAATAAAGTAATAAAAACACATAAAAGATTATGAAGAAAGAAATTAAGTTCAGCCTTGTTTACCGTGACATGTGGCAGTCATCGGGCAAGTATGTTCCCCGCAAGGACCAGCTCGCCAAGATTGCTCCGGTTATCATAGACATGGGCTGCTTTGACCGCGTTGAGACTAACGGCGGTGCCATGGAACAGGTAAACCTTCTGTACGGTGAGAATCCTAACCAGGCCGTACGCACATTTACCAAGCCCTTCAACGAAGTAGGAATCAAGACTCACATGCTGGACCGCGGCCTTAACGCGCTGCGCATGAACCCCGTACCTGCCGATGTACGTCAGCTCATGTATAAGGTTAAACACGCCCAGGGTGTTGACATCACACGTATTTTCTGCGGTCTGAATGACCCGCGTAACATCATCCCCTCAATCAAGTGGGCCAAGGAGGCCGGTATGACCGCTCAGGCTACCATGTGTATCACCTATTCAAAGGTACACAACGCCGAGTACTACATCAACCTGGCTGAGCAGCTCATCGAGGGCGGCGCACAGGAGATCTGCCTCAAGGATATGGCAGGTATCGGTCGTCCTGCAATGCTGGGCACCATCGTTCGCGCCATCAAGGAGAAACATCCCGATATTGTAATACAGTACCACGGCCACAACGGTCCCGGTTTTGCAGTAGCTTCAATGCTTGAGGTTGCAAGAGCCGGTGCCGATGTTCTGGACGTAGCCATGGAGCCTCTGTCATGGGGTAAGGTTCATCCGGACGTAATCACCATCCAGGCTATGCTTAAGGATGCCGGATTCCTGGTTAAGGACATCAACATGAAGGCTTACATGGAGGCTCGTTCACTCACACAGAGCTTCATGGATGACTTCCTGGGCTACTGGATCGATCCCAAGAACTCAATCATGAGTTCACTGCTGGTTGGCTGCGGTCTGCCCGGCGGTATGATGGGTTCACTTATGGCTGACCTCAAGGGTATGCACGCAGCCATCAACGCCAACCTCCGCAAGAAGGGTGAGAAGGAGCTGTCTGAGGACGAGCTGCTTGTAGAGCTCTTTGACGAGGTACAGCGCATATGGCCTATGCTGGGTACTCCCTGTCTGGTTACACCGTTCAGCCAGTACGTTAAGAACGCTGCCCTCATGAACCTCTACTCCAAGTCAATGGATGAGAAGCCCTTTACCCGTATGGATCCCGCCATGTGGGGTATGGTTCTCGGTAAGTCCGGTAAGCTGCCCGGCGAGCTGGCTCCCGAAATCATTCAGCTGGCTAAGGAGCAGGGTAAGGAGTTCTATACCGATGATCCTCAGGTTCTCTATCCCAACGACCTGCCCCGCTTCATCAAGGAGATGGAGGAGAACGGCTGGGACCGCGGCCAGGATGACGAGGAGCTCTTTGAGTTCGCCATGCACGAGAAGCAGTACCGCGAATACAAGAGCGGTCAGGCTAAGGATCAGTTCAACAAGGACCTTATGGAGCGTATGGAGAAGGCTCAGGCCGGCACCGCAGGTGCACCTGTCAAGCACTTCACCGCTGCCGACAAGCGTGCCATCCTGCATCCCGACGCAGAGCCCATCGAGGCAGCTGTCAGCGGTCGCGTAATCTGGGATCTGGACTATGTTGACCAGTCAACCAATCCTCCCTTCGGCAAGCAGTACAAGAAGGGTGACTGGATGTGCGGCGTTCAGGCATCGGGCAACACCTTCATCGGCAACACCACCGCTCCCTACGACTGCCATCTGGTATCGGTCGAGAAGGAGCACGGAGCACTTGTTTCTAAGGGTGAGGTGATTGGCTGGATCGAGAAATAATTGAGAATTGAAAATTGAGAATTGAGAATTGTAAAAAAGGTTCGGAAAAAATTCCGAACCTTTTTTAATGTCGCGGGGATTAACGCAGGTGCGTGTAATTCTCAATTTTCAATTCTCAATTCTCAATTTTAATTGTATCCAGGTAGTCTTTGATAGCATTCGCAGCGGAGCGGGCGTCGTTGATGGAGTCGCTAACGCTCATGGGGCGCTTGCAGGTGCCGGCGGCAAACAGGCCGGGCTTGCCGGTCTCGTTGTCGTAGAGGTGGGGGTTGACGGTGCGGATAAAGCCGTAGTCACCGCTTATGTCACAGGACTTGCCAAGTGCCTTGGTGCCGCATGATGCCTCCATACCTACCATAAGTACCAGCAGGTCGGTGGTCATCTTGAGAGGAAGGCCCATCAGGGTGTCCTCACTCTTGAGCTGGACACGGCCGTCGAATGTGGCGGCTGCCTCCGATATACGGCCGCGGACAAAACTTACGCCGTATCTCTCCTGGGCAGTGCGGTACATCTCCTCGAATCCCTGGCCCCACATACGCAGGTCCATATAGAATACCGATGCCTCGCACTTGGGCAGCTGCTTGCGGACCTCGATGGCCTGCTTTACGGCTGTCACGCAGCAGATCTTGGAGCAGTAGTGGTTGCCGCTCTTCTCGTCACGTGAGCCCACGCACTGCAGGAAGGTGATACGCTTGGGCTCATCGCCGTTGGCGTTGAGTATCTTGCCGTGCTTAATCATCTGCTCCATATCGAGCGATGTGATTACACCTTTATATATACCGTAGCCAAGTTCCTCCTTACGGTGGGCATCGAACACCTGATAACCGGTGGCCAGCAGCACTGCATCGGTTATATAGGTCTGGCCTTTGCTGTCGGTGAGTTTCCACTCGGTCCCCTGCCAGCGGATATCGGATATCTCCAAACCGAAAGCCGATGTAATACCGTCAGTGAGCAGCTTGCCGCTCAGGTCATCAACTATCTCCTGTGCCGCCTGGAAGTTAGGGAACAGGAAAGCCTTGTCCTGGAGGTTCTTGAGGGGAGTCTCGGATTTTTCAAAAAGGGTGACCTCAACACCGTTCTTGGCCAGTATTGACGCAGCCTCTATACCGGCGGGGCCGGCTCCTATGATAGCAACTTTCTTCATAATCAATTACACTAAAAGGTTCTCCGGTTTCTCCGGGGCACGAAGTATCTTGCCCGATGCGGCGTTGTATTTCTGTTTGGGATCGTACGGGATGCCTATCTTGTCAAGCAGGCGCTCGCACTGCACCTGGTGTATCTGAAGGCCCAGCACCCACGGGTCATAACCCAGCAGCAAACCGGCCATCTCCTCATATGTAAGAACAGGAATGCCGTAACCTTCACGGTCATAAGTCTTATGCTCAATCTCGGCTATGGTGTACTGCCAGCGGTCCATGAACATGGCGCAGCCGGGACAGTTGGCCACAATGAAATCGGGCTCATAGGGCTCCATGGACTCCAGTTTCTTCTTGGTATTGGAGATGGAATAACCGCGGTTCTCCTGAACTATATACTGACGGAACCCGAATCCGCAGCAGTGACGGCGCTCGGGATAATCGACCACCTCACCACCCCAGGCCTCAATCATGCCGGCCAGTACATAGGGGAACTCCGCCTTGCCGATACCCTTGTCGGGGAATATCTTGGCATAGTGGCAACCTATGTGCTCGACCACCTTGAGAGGTCTGCCGGTAAAGCGGTTTACCAGACGGTATTTCATCTTTTCGGCCAATTCCATACGGAACTTATATACCAGGTCCGATGGATGGGCTATGTTCTTGGGTATGTTGAACTCACGCTTGCAGGCCTTGTACAGGTTCTCACGGGTCTGCTCCAGCAGCTCGGGATGCTCCTGCCACATATGCACCATCTCAGTGAACACGCCGAATGACGTGACACATGAGGGCACGTAATTCTCATAGCCGTGCTCTGTCATAAGCGAGAACAGGCGTGCCACCACAGTCATGGTGGTATCCAGAGGTACTATATCGGAATGATAGCCGATACCGGTGCATGTGTGCTGACGGAAATCATCAAAGATATCCTTGCCCAGTTCCTCCTTCATTATCTTAAGGAAAGCTGTCTCGGACCCCGGGAAAAAGGTCTGACGGATGCAGCTGCGCTCATAAAAGAAATGGTCGTCAGCTATTGCTTTCTGATATTCGTTCCAATAACGGTTTGCCATAATTCGGTTCAATTAATAAGGTTCTCAGCCACTACCTCGGCTATATCTCGTACAGGATATTCGTTCGTAGCGTGCTGGAACGCTTTCTTACACATAGGACACGCAGTCACGATCGAGTCGACCGGCTTGCTGGTCAGGTTCTCAAGTGACGCATTCCTTATTGCCGTCTGTTCCTCAATACTGAGTTTGGTGTTACCCAGGTTGAATCCGCAGCACACACTCTTTTCGCGCTGGTACTTGGTCTTTTGCAGGTTGGTCACTGCACTGAGCACACTGCGCGGTTCATCATAGATACCGCATCCGCGACCCAACTCACAGGGATCATGGTATGAGACCTTACGGTCATCATGACGTACCTTGATCCGTCCCTGCTTTATGAGCATGTCTATATACTCGGTATGGTGCATGATGGGTATATCCAGGTTGTACTCCTTCTTGAATGACTGATAGCAGATAGGACAAGAGGTAACCAGCATGGTGGCTCCTGACTTGACTATCATCTCAGTATTCTTGGCACACAGTTCCTCGGCCTGCTTGAGGAATCCCTGCTGGAGCAGCGGACGTCCGCAGCATATGGTGCTCTGCTTGTCCATATACCAGTATTTCTGGCCTGCAGCATTGAATATCCTCTCCATAGACTCCGTGATGGCAGGTGTGAGGTGTGACATACAACCTCCGAAATAGGCCACACGGCCGATGGCGTTGAACGGGCGCTGCTTGCCTGACAGGTACTTGTAGTTTCCGGTGGTATCGAGCGCACCCTTATCACGCGTCATGCGGCGGATAGCGCTCAGGTCTATTCCCACAGGGCAGTCTACCGTGCATCGGTCACACATAAGGCAGTCATCGGCAATCATCTTAAGACGGCTGCCGCGCTCCTGGTTCCTGAGGCTACGTATAAGATAGACTGACTGTATCTCGTGGTTATCAAGCACCTTATCCATGGGACAGCCCGATATGCACACTCCGCAACGTGAGCAGGCGTTGAGCTCAAAGTAGGTGTAGCCGGTCTTTTTCTGTTCCTCCTTCACTCCTATCTTACGGAAGTAGATAAGCAGGAGCTCCGTAAAGATATGCATGTAACGGGTGAACGGCATGGTGATGAAGAACACCGCCAGCATGAGTGAATAGAACATCCAGAGCGATGTCTCCATGCCCCGTACAATCATAGGATCGAACAGGTTACCTACAGCCTGGGTAAAGAATCCTCCGTTGCCGTACAGACAGGCGGTGACAGACTCGGCAAGCAGACGCAGCGGGAATATCATCCAGAGCGAGAACTTGCAGAAGCGGTCTACGATGGTGTGCTTGGTGGTGCGGCGCATTCCCAGTATCTTGGACCAGAATATCTTGATTATGGCCATGGTCAGACCCAGGAACACATAGAGCAGCAGGGCATCCATGAGGTTGGAATAGGCCTTATGCTGACGGAACGAAGCCGGTGCCTTATGTACGAAATAACGGTAGAAAATACTTACGTAGAAAGGCTTGTGATAATGGATTCGGGCTATACCCTCATCGGTCTCCACACGGTAACGGCGCTGGTTCAGGTACTCGGGGTTGCGGTTCTCACCGGTGTTGTATATATACCATCCGTTCTGGCCGTCCAGCTCGTGCAGAGTCTCGATGGACTGCTCGTGCTGCATGGTGTAGAAGGCGTCACGGCTCTCGATGGCTCCCACCAGGATAAGCAGGAACCAGCCAAAGGCGAAAGCCTGGTGCATTATGCCCAGCAGAAGGTTTTTCTTGAGAATGCGTACATGAAGCAGTCCTTCGCGTATCATCTCCCATATGGCGGGTATGATTTTCCACGAATACCAGTTGCTTCTTATTATCTTGCGCTGCTCGTCGCTGAATTTGCGGATCCAGCGTACATACTTGTATATGATTATGGAGAACAGCAGTATGACTCCGATAAGGAACGGAATCACAAAGTCGTTATACGGATATGCGTGTATCTTCATCGGCCTGTCTCCTTTTCGTCAAGTATCTGACGCATGTTCATGATAAGTGAGCGCAGGTTGACTCCGCGCGGGCATACCAGCGTGCATTTGCCGCAGAGCATGCACTTGCGCAGTTCCTCTGCCAGGCCGTCATACTCACCGCGGCGGAACGAGGTGTGCACGCGGCGTATACTGAAATCGGTGAACTGACGTGCCGAGCATGTGGCGCTGCAGTTTCCGCACTGGAAACAGCGCTTGAATGACGGCGTCAGGTCTACCAGACGGCGGTATTTCTCAAGTGAGGTCTTGTCAAGATCCTCCTGACGGCCCTGTTTTATGGTAAATCCAAAATTAATCATCCTTGTCTCCCTTTGCTATGGCATCATGGAAGTCCATTCCACCTGTGACCTTGAATATGCTGCGCAGCTCCTCCATGGTCTCGGGGGTGATGGTTCGCAGTGCTCCGGCACCCTCACCATGATAGTTGGCGCCGAACTTTGGTGCCACCTCCCTGATATTCTTTATGTACCACTCCCAGACAGGTCCCTGTTCCAGATGTTTCTCGGGGCGCAGCTTATCGGGGTGTACGCAATAACCTATCTCAAGGATATTGTTTCCTATGCCGTTCATGATCTCAACCTGCTGGCGTCCCATATGGCTATCCTTGTAGTAGCCCATCTCCTGTGACACCTTACGAAGTATGTTGATTACAGCACCAGGCACGTTGCCGCGCGGGCAGCGGGGTTTGCATGACATGCACTGTCCGCAATACCAGATAGTATCGGAACGGAGCAGTTTCTCCACCTGCTCCTCATCACCGCGCTGCACCGTATCACAGATGCGGCGGGGGTCATAGTCATAGAACTCGGCAGCCGGGCATATGGCGGTACAGATACCGCAGTTCATGCAGGCCTTGAGTGCGTCCTCGTATCGGACATCGGACCTTATTATGTCAATCAGGTTTCCCATCAGAATTTCTTGCGATTCATCTTCATAGCGCGGAAAAGCAGCTTGCAGAGGGGTTTCTCGCGCTTACGGTTAAGAAGGTTTATGTACCAGCCCAGTTTCTTGGCGACCGATATACGATAGGTCTCCACGAACTCGATCAGAGTGCCGTCGGGGTCCTCGATATAGGTGAAACGGCCCGATGCGTCACCCATGTTGAACACCTTGCCGTCGGGGCAGCTGTCAACAGTAAAGGGATGGCCGTTCTTTTTGCACCACTTGGCCAGGTTATCCATGCCGGTCACGTCAAAGCATATCTGTATGAAACCGGGATCGCCCCAGTAGCGGCCCTCGAATATCTTGCGGGGCTCACGGTCATTGCACTTGACCAGCTCAATGGATCCGCTGGGGAATATGGGTGAGAACGCGCCGCTGTTGGGTTTGGACCACTTGAGCAGTACCCTGCGGAAGTTGCCGTCACCACCGGTAAGCGGGCTCAGGTCAGCAAAATTGCCTGTCTCGTCATATATCACCTTGTCATATCCCAGTATATCGGAGTAGACCTTACGGGCCTTGTCAATATCACTTACGCCGACCATGCAGCCAATCATTCCGCCGAACTCCTTACCCTCGTCAAGCAGCAGGTAGTCATCCTGGACAGCCTGGAACCAGTTACCCTCGGGATCGGTTATGTAGAATGTCTTGCTGCCGTCAGGGGCTGTCACGATGGGGCTTACCTTGTCCCAACGCTCTGAGGCGTACTTGTGTGCGCTCTCGGTATTGCGGCACTTGACCTTGGCGCAGAATATACCCAGGTCACCTACCTGAATCTGGAAATCCACGGGTTTGGGTTTGCGCTCTGAGTACTGCCATATCTCAAATCCGCCGCCACCCTGAAGGTTTATGGCGATAGCTGCATGTCTTTTCTGGGCCTTTCCACCGGTATAGGGCAGCATACGCTCGGCCACGGTATCATCCTCAAGCACGCGTATGTCAACTCCGAACATCTTTATGAACCATTTCCATGAGTCATAGACCGATGTTGTTCCTACTCCTATCTGCTGTATTCCGGTAATGAAGAAATCTTCTGTGTTCATTGATATGTATTGATATTATTCTATTAAGGTGCAATATTAGGTAAATTCCGCGGTTATTCCAATCCCGACGCTTGCCAAAAAAGGGCTCTGACAAAAAAAACGAATCACATTCCGGCATATTCCGCAAGATATGATTACTTTCGCGTATCACATACATCAAAAAAAGCCAAACGCAATGAAACTTTATCCGCTTTTACTCGGACTTGGAACAGGTGAGGTTATCCTCATAGCATTAATCATACTGCTTCTTTTCGGCGCAGCACGTATTCCCGCCCTAATGAAGAGCATGGGTAAGGGTGTCAAGAGCTTCAAGGAGGGCATGAAAGAGGTTGAGAAGGAGATCAACGCTCCCGATGAGCCCGCCAAGCCCCAGCAGGATTCAGACAAGAATCAGGAGTAAACCGTTCGTACAGTCATGGCTGCCCCCGACGACAGACCCATGACATTCTGGGATCACCTGGATGCTCTCAGGGATGTCATTCTGCGCATCCTCGCCGTCGCTTTGGTGGGGTTCATTGCCGCATTCGCACTGAAGGAGCCCCTGTTCAGGCTTATCCTGGCGCCGAGCACCCCTGATTTCATACTTTACCGCTGGATCACCGCTGCCGCCGGTTCCATGGGGATCGATGCCACCGCGCTGCAGGACTTCCAGGTGGACCTGTTCAGCACCACCCTCACGGCCCAGTTCATGATTCACATGAAGATGGCCTTCTACATAAGCATGGTGGTCATACTGCCCTACTCGCTCTATCTCATATTCGGATTCGTGGCACCTGCGCTGCATGAGAACGAGAAACGCAGCTCAACCAAGGTAGTGGTCTGGTCATACATCCTGTTCATGACGGGCATAGTGCTGAACTACCTCATCATATTCCCGCTCGCATTCCGTTTCCTGGGTACCTACCAGGTGAGCGAGGCCATCCCCAACATCATTACGCTGGAGTCTTACACAGACCTTCTCATTACCCTGACCCTGCTCATGGGCATACTCTTTGAGCTACCCATACTGGCGTGGTTCCTTGGCAGGCTTGGCATAATTGACGCGGCATTCATGAAAAAATACCGCCGCCATGCCATTGTCGTGATAATGATCATAGCGGCGGTAATAACTCCGACTACCGATGTCTTTACGCTTACTATCGTTACGCTTCCAATCTACCTCCTATACGAGGTAAGCATAATGATAGTCCGTAAGTAATTATTTCATTTTCCACCAGTCAAAGTTCAAGAGGTCCTTCCCTACTCCGGAGAACACGAAGTAGAGGTCATGCACTCCGTTCACCCTGCGTGAGAGTTTGGTCTTGAGGGTCACGAACTGCTGCTTGCCACCGGTGGGAGCCACAGACACAAGTCCTACTGACTCGCCGTCAGGACCATCCAGACGGATGTCAATCACGGCATAGTCATCGGATGCCAGGTGGGTGTGCAGTCTCCTTACACCCTTCTTGCCAAAGTCAACTCCACGAACCTCCAGATACTCGCCGTTGTCAATGTCGGTGACATAGAGGTTGGGAATTTCACGTCCGAACTCGTCTTTCTTGCTGTCATCGGCCATAGCGGTCTTAAGACCGTAACCCCAGGCCATCTTCTCAGCCTCGACACGCAGCAGCGGATCCAGGTACTTGATCTGCTCCACGCTGTTGTCAAGGAAGTAAGGAACCTCCTGGATGGTTCCGTCCTCGTTGTAATGCATCTCGGCTACCGATACGGAGCGCTGCTCGGCATGGGCGAATGTCTTAAGATGCAGTATGTCATAGTTCAGGCCGAACACGTAGCTCTTGCCCTTATAGTCGATGATTCCGGGATGGTTGCCGCGGGTACGTACGGTATGGTCCATGATATGGCCTTTGTACTCCCAGGGGCCCTCGGGACCGTCACTCATAGCGTAACCTATACCCTCGGGGCAGCAGGTCGATGCAAACGCCATATAGTAGTGCTCGCCGTGTTTCCAGAACCAGGGGCCCTCCTGGTAATCCTGGATCTTGGGATGCTGTGTGATGGGGCCGGCGAGTGAGATCATGTCCTTACCCAGCTTTACCGAGTAGAGGTTGGGGTTACCCCAGTACATGTAGGCCTGGCCGTCATCATCAATCCAAACGGTGGGGTCTATGTCATTCCAGTGCTCCTTCTGCCATACCAGAGGCTCGCCCAGAGGATCGGTGAACGGTCCGTAAGGGCTGTCTGAGGTGAGCACGCCAATGCCGTGTCCGTGTATGGGGCAGTACATATAATAAGCGCCGTTGGCCTCAATGACCTGCTCGGCCCACGCGCCGTTCTTACCGTCATAGTACTTGAAGTCATCGAGCGATGCGACTGCGCCGTGATCCTCCCAGTTGACCATGTCGTCGGAGGTATAGAGGAGCCAGTCAAACATCTGGAATCCGGAGGCGCCATCCTCGTCATGAGTGGTGTAGAGGAACACCTTGCCGTTAATCACCACGGGAGCGGGATCGGCGGTGAACTTGGTCTGCACTACCGGCATGTTAGCAACGGAATTGAACTGCCACCAGTCAAGAGTGAAGGGTTTCTCCACCTCACAGCTGAACTTTATGTAGAGGTCATGCACGCCACGGATATCGGTATTGATGAGATAGGTGAATGCGGCTGTACGGAATCCTGCGTTGTCGGTGTTGACCGGCACCTTGCAGAACGGCTCGCCCTCCATGGCATCTACGTAGAACTCAATGGTTCCCTTGCCCTTCTGCTCGCCTACTACTACGACTACAGCCTTCTGACCGCAGTCCTTGAAGTCAACGGAGCGTACTCGGATCCAGTCACCGTCATCGATATCGGTCACAAAGTGCTCCTTGCCGGCGCGACGGTCCACCTTGAGGCCACGTGACTCAGCCTGTGTCTCAGCCTCGACACGTGTGTAGGGATCCAGGTTCTTGATGGGGGTCTTGACACCCTCCTTGGTGAACGGTATGAAGGGGAACGATCCGTCCTCATTCCACTTGAACTCCTCCACGCAGGCTGAGCGGTTGTAGCCGCCGCCACCGGGCAGTCCGCCGTTGTGGTAGAACATAAAGTCACGTCCCTTGAATGTGATGTTGCCGCCGTGTATTGTAAAGCTGTTCTCAGCCTCGTCCATGATACGTCCGCGGTAGGTCCAGGGGCCGTTGATGGTGGGAGCGGTGGAGTATGCCATATGCTCGGGTACGCCGCCTGCGGGATATGAAAGATAGTATGTGCCGTTACGTTTCATGAGCCACGGGCCCTCCTCGTACTGGGTCATCATCTCGTTCTGTCCCTTGGCCCAGTTCATCTTTGACTGGAGCTCACCAAAGCACTCGGGATCATGATAGCCGGGAACCTCCTGCCAGCCGTTCTTGAATGATGCCATGTCATCATTGAGCTCGCCGTACCAGAGTCCTTTGTTACCCCAGAACAGGTAGGCGCGGCCATCATCATCAATAAAGACGGTGGGGTCGATGAATCCGAATCCCTCGGCCAGGGGACCGCCGATGGCATCGGTCCAGGGTCCCTGCGGGTCGTCGGCCACAGCAACTGCCAGGGCGTCACCGCCGGTAGCCTTGTTGCAGCACACGTACCAGTACCACTTGCCGTTACGCTCCACGCCCTGGCTGGCCCAGGCGCGCTGTCCCTGACGGGCCCACTTGAATACGGCGGTGTTGACCTGGGTTCCCAGATAGGTCCAGTTCACCATGTCATCGGTACTGAACAGAGCCCAGTCCTTCATATTGAAGTCACGGTTGCGTCCGTCCTCGTCATGATCCACAAACAGATAGACCTTGTCACCATAGACGAACGGTGCAGGGTCTGGTGTAAACATTGTGCTGATTATGGGGTTCTGGGCCGATGCCAGAACTGCCATTACAGCAGCAGAGATGGTCAGTAATGCTTTTTTGTTCATAGTGTTGTTATTAGTTGGATAAATGTTATTGAGTTACCATTACGAATCCTCCCCTGGCCGGCATGGTGATGGTCTGGGGAATTCTTATTCCGTTCTTTATGTCAAAGCCCTTGCCGGGTTCATCGCCCTTATCGGTAAAGAGGGTCACGATGCCGTCGAATTCCAGACGGTCAAAGTCCGGTCTTACCTCCATGGGCTCGGCTGTGCCGTTGATTCCGGCTATGAACCAGCGGTCACCTGAGCGGCGTGCTATGACGGCGCTCTCGCCGGGATAGCCGTAGAGCAGACGTGTGTCATCCCATGCTGCAGGCACCTCCGAAAGCAGCTGTCTTACTGCTTTGGGCAGCGCACGGTATGCGCTGGGACGGTCTGCCATATGCTGCAGGCCCGACTCAAAGAGTATGGGGAGCGCCAGCTCATGACAGTCAGTGGTTATATGCTTGTGCTGGCTGTCGGAGAAGGTGCAGGGGGTATAATCCATGGGACCTACCACATTGCGGGTAAATGGCAGCGTGGCGTTATGCGCGGGTGCGATATTGGTCATGCGGGGGGTGTTGTTGTACCACTCGGCTCCGTAGACCGCCTCCATTGACATGAGGTTGGGCCAAACGCGGCTCCAGCCTCTGGGTATGGTGCATCCGTGGAAATCCACGAGCAGATGATGACGGGCGGCATCCTTTAGGATATCGGTATAGTACTGAATCATGGTTGAGCTGTCAGGCAGGAAGAAATCCACCTTGATTCCGGTCACGCCCATCTCCTCCAGGCGGGCCATCTCACTCTCGCGGGCCTGGGGTGTTATAAGACGGTCCTGAGGTCCGGGGGCTCCGGGGCCTATCCATGAGGTGCCGGAGTTGTACCAGAGGTTCACCTTGACACCCTGACTGCGGGCATAGGCAAGCGCGTCATTCAGGTCACCGCCGTTTGACATCTCGTCCCACTCCCAGTCTATAAGGGTGTAGGGCCATTTCATATAGGCGGCCAGGTCTATGTATTCCTTTACTTTCTTAAAGTCCTTTGAGCCGTGGTTGTTGGCCCAGTATATCCATGATGAGACTCCGGGCTTGATCCATGTAGTGTCCTTTATCTGGCAGTCGCCCATGACATCGGTCACAAGGGTGGACTCCACTATATCGGCAAGGGTTCCCAGAATAAATATGTTGTACGATGATATGACGACGTGTTCATCGGATTCGGTCTTGCCCATACGCTCCACCTTGTATTCTCCGTCATTCAGGACCGTGAGATGTGTGCCGTTCATATCCGAGCCCACGCCGGACTCGGTGATAAGGCCGAACAGGTTATCGCCGTACTGCACGAGCATGGGATAGCCGTACTGGCCGGGACGTGACCCGGTCTGCATGGGATAGAGACCTTCATAGTCTGTCCTGAGCGACTGCGCCCAGCGTTTCTGGCCGTCAGTTATGACATAGGTGCTCTCCATACGGTCACCGTCAAGCTGAATGAAACGGTATGCAAGACCGTCATTCTGTACCCTTATTTCGATGAGGCTCTTTTCAGTAATCCAGACTACTATACCGTTGAAAAGGCCCGATATATGACGGCGCTTACCGCTTATCATCTCATACTCATAATGAGGGGTATTCTTATTGTTGTCGGAGAAATTGTCATGACGGCCTACGTTCATCCTTATGAACTGGACCAGCTCACCGTCATAAGAGACGTTCAGACCGGAGTCTGTCAGGCAGACGGCAATCCTGCCATCGGGTGATTTGACGGTGTTGTCCACAAACAGGACATCATAACAGGAGACGAGCATGGTCATACTCAGAAGGACAAACAGGATTTTTCTCATATACATATTATTGGAAATGGTATTTTACTCTTTTATGAATTCCAGGAGTTCCCGGTAGAGCCGCTGGACCGGCAGTCCCACCACATTGAAGTAGCTGCCCTCTATGGCCTCGACTCCCACATATCCTATCCATTCCTGGATTCCGTAGGCACCGGCCTTGTCCATGGGCTGTCCGCTATCCACATACTGCCGGATCTCGCTGTCGCTGAGGTTGCTGAACCTGACTCTGGTGGTCACGGCAAAACTGCGCTGGCGGGCCGTAGTGGTAAGGGTCACACCGGTTATGACCTCATGCCATCGTCCGGATATGAGCCGCAGCATACGCTCTGCATCGGCCTTGTCACGGGGTTTGCCTAGCACCTGACCGTCAACGTAGACTATGGTATCGGCCGTGATGACCAGTTCATCGGACTTGATATGGGGTATGTAAGGGGCGGCTTTCTCACGTGATATGTAGATGGGTATCTCCTCACCCTTGAGGTCATGGGGCCACGACTCGTCTATGCCATCCATGACACGGACCGTGAAATCCAGTCCCAGACCGCCCAGAAGTTCGCGGCGGCGGGGTGAGTTCGATGCCAGTATTATCTTGTAGGGTATATCCATCACCATCCGAATGCGTGTTCGTCCTTCATCCACTTGCCCTGTACCTTGAGCACCTGCTCCAGCACGTCACGGGCGCAT
>JBGURN010000130.1:0-4681 GCA_045131955.1 Bacteroidaceae bacterium | reverse complement strand
CCCCCCAATCCGCTTTTTGTCTACATTTACCAAGTTAGAAAGTATTTGATTATGACCTTGTTTGGCAAAATCCTCATGTCCTTCAGGTTCGGGAAAGAATTCCTGATCGCTGCGGCGGTGGTCTCCTTTGTGGCGGCACGCGGCGCTACGATACATCCGGAGATGCTGTTCGGGTGGAAGACTGTCAAGGTTCTGTCGGACCTTATCATAATCTATCTGTTCATCAAGCTTGACCGTAAGAGCACGATTTACTTCTACCTTAATCTTGGGATCAGCAGACTCGAGTATTACTTGATACCTTTTATTATAGACCTCGTGATATTCAGGGGGCTTTTGTTCGTATTCCCTTACTATTATAAACTATTAATGCCGCTTTTAGGTTCAGATGGAGGAGAATGAGGAGGGAAAACTGCTGATTGACAGCGTTCAGCTTAGCTTTGGACAGAATACTGTGCTCCAGAGCGCATACGTCACTTCTTACAAGGGTAGGGTGACCGGCGTGCTGGGTAGGAACGGTACGGGAAAGTCGTGCATATTCAAGTGTATCATGGGTGGCATCCGTCCTCAGAACAAATATATAAGGCTGGGGAGTGAACCTAAGACTGATTACGGTCATATCGGCCTCAGGGTCAAGTATATGCCCCAGGACCATTTCATTCCCGGCGGCATGACCCTGGCCAAGGCTTATGAACTGTACGGCGTGGATTTTGAGGGGCTGGTGGCCTGGATGGAGCAGTATGACTGTTTCCGTACTCAGAAGGCCAGAGAACTGTCGGGCGGCGAGCTGCGTCTGGCGGAGCTCTATCTGGTGCTCAAGTCCGATGCGGAGTTCTGCATCCTGGACGAGCCGTTCGCCAACATAGCTCCGGTATATGCCGATAAGATACGCGCCCTGATCAATGAACAGAAGCAGTACAAGGGGATTATCGTGACAGATCATGTATATGAGGAGATCCTTAAGGTGGCCGATGACCTGTTCCTGCTGCGTGACGGTTTTACCCACCAGATCCACTCCCGCGATGACCTTGTAAGGCTAGGTTATATCTTCTATTAGGGGCAAAACAGAAAAATTTTGCCTTTTCAGTAAAAAAAGTGCCGATTCCGTAAAAAAACATGGTGGCTCAGTTGTCTTATATGTGAAATCGACTGAAATGCTAGACAAAAGATTACTTGAAAGACTTTTCCGCCAGAACTACAGTGGAATGATTCGTCTGGCCAGGACCATACTGGGCGATGACGGAGAGGCTGAGGATGTGGTACAGGATGTGTTCGTGCGGGTCATGGAGACCGGCACTTCGGAACCGACCCCGGCATATCTGTATGCATCGGTCCGATACGGCTGCATCAATCTTATCAGGCAGAAACGGTTGCATGAACAGGTTCATGAGCTCATGCCCGTAGATGTTGAATTCGATATGCAGCCGGTGGAGCAGCAGACAGACAGGCTGGACCGCATAGCGGCATTTGTGGACGAATGGCTCAAGGAACCTCATCGCAGCATATTCCACCTGCGTTTTGACCAGGACCTCACGGTGAGCGAGATAGCCAAACGTCTGGAAATGAATCCAAATACCACCTACAAGTATCTGATGCAGTGCATTCAGCAGATCAGGCAGTTCTTTATGAACGCCGATGTGAAACATTAAAAAACAACGGTAATGAATAACTCAGAAGACAATATCCGCAAACTCTTGGAGATGCTCGACAATCCCGATGCATACTCCGAGCAGGAGATCCGCGACATCATAGACCGTGACGAAGAGACCCGTGAGACCTACCGTATGATGGTCGACATAAAGCGCACCAGCCGCCGCAAGACGGATGACCGCCCGGTCGATGTGGACGCTGCCTGGAAACGTTTTGAGAAGGCTCACTACAGCACTCGCCGTCATAGCGTGTGGATGAAGATCGCAGCCGGATTCGTAGGTTTCCTGTTCGTGTCAGGCCTCTCGTTTGCCGCCGTGACCATGGTAAGGCATTACAATGAAAGGCATGAATCCGAACAGGTGAGTGCTACAGAGGCCGTAAAGGGTAGCTCCGAGGGCGAGATGGAGACCATGACCGATCTTGCACCGGTCACGTTCAGCAATGCACCGCTCGAGCAGATACTCAGTGACATGTCGGAATTCTACGGCGTCACGGTAGAGTACGGAAACTCCGATGCACGCACCCTGCGTTTCTATTATGAATGGAACCGGCAGTCGGATATAGAGGAGGTCATAGATGATCTCAACAGGTTTGCAAAATTGAATATCACCAAGAACAACAACAAATTAATCGTAGAATAACAGATCATGAAAAGATTTCTTTCAATAGTGTCTCTTGTATTGTTTGCTTCACTTGACTTGTTTGCACAGAAAACACAGGAGACCTCAGACAGCTATACACTCAGTTTTGATGAAGTATCTCTCTCAGACGCTCTCAAGGAGCTTAACGAACTGAGCAGCGAGTATAAGATATCATTTATGTATGACGAGCTGGAGGACTTCCGCGTATCGACCCGTATCGTGGACAAGACCATCCCCGAGGCCGTCAATCAGGTAATAGGTTTCTATCCTGTCAGCGTAAGCGTAAAGAAGGATGCCGGACTGACCAAGATATTCGTGGAGTGCATCCAGAAGACCGATATGCGGTACAAGGGCCGCGTCCTTGATTCAGACAACAATCCGGTGGCATATGCCAATGTGGTGCTGTTCACTCCCCGTGATACAGTGATGGTTGCCGGCGGCGTGACCAATGAGGACGGCTATTTCGTGATTCCCTGTGACAGGATGCCCGTCCTGGCCCGTTTCTCATTCGTGGGACTGGAGACCGTATGGAGATACTGCAACTCCATGGAGCTGGGTACCATATTCATGAGTACCGACGGATATACCATTGACGGCGTAACCGTAGAGGGTCAGGTGCCTCTGTTCCAGATGGGTTCCGAGGGTCTGGTGACCAACGTGGAGAATACCCCGCTCAGCAAACTGGGATCGGCCGATGACGTGCTCAGGCACGTACCCGGCGTGGTCAAGAAGGGCGATGAGTATGAGGTGTTCGGCAAGGGTAAGCCCCTGGTATATGTGAACGGCCGTAAGGTCGTTGACCAGCGTGAGCTCATACAGATGGGTGCTGCCGATATCAGGAACATAGAACTCATAACCAACCCCGGCGCCAAGTATGACGCATCGGTCAATGCGGTAATCAGGATACGCACCCTGCGTAAGGCCGGTGACGGCCTGAGTGTGGATGCCATGACTCAGTACACACAGGGCAAATATGAGAATGAGGATGCATCGTTGTCGCTGAACTACCGCCGTAACGGTCTGGACGTGTTTGCATCGGCCATGTTCTCAAACTCCAATCCCCTGTTTGAGTCGGATCCCATGTGGCAGGAAGTCAAGGCCGATACCCTGTGGCGTCAGGACAACTATCAGCTGGTGCATACCAACAACCGTTCTGTCAAGCTCGATGCGGGATTCAACTACCAGTTCAATGACCAGCATGTGATGGGTGCCAAGTTCTCGACCGACCTTTACGGCAAGGGCCGCACCTGTGATGACGTGAGGTACGAGAGCGTAATCTCAGCCGACGGCAAGCCGTATGACAGCTGGAACAATTTTACCAAAGGTACGACCGAGGTTGACTATAACCGTAACGCCAATGCTTATTATATGGGCAGCGTAGGCAAACTGGGTATTGACCTCAACGTGGATTATGTGGGAAACAGGAACACCGAGCATACGGATATCGTGGAGACATGTGAGATACTGGAGGACCGCACCCTCTCATCGGACAATATCGTTGAGAACCGCATGATAGCCTCCAAACTCACGTTTACTTATCCTGTACTGGGCGGCTCGCTCGATTTTGGCGGCGAGTATATAAACACACACCGTCAGGATGACTACATACAGCCCGAGCAATATGTCCCCACATCATACAGCACCCTTGAGGAGCAGACCGTGAGCCCCTATATGGAGTTCAGCAAGATGACTCCCTTTGGCCAGCTTCGCGCCGGCCTGCGTTACGAGCATGTGTCATTCGACTACTATATGAATGATGTAAAGATGAATGACCAGTGCCGCCGTTTTGATAATTTCTATCCCTCGGCATCATTCGCCACCATGCTGTTCGGAGTAGGGATGCAGCTGAGCTATTCGGTCAGGACCACACGACCCACCTACAGCCAGCTTAGCAATAACGTGAGCTACGGCAGCCGTTTCACCATGCAGACCGGAAACCCGCTGCTCAAGAACTCCACACGTCACGTGCTCTCTCTGGCCGGCGGATGGAACTTTATCCAGTTCAACATAGACTATACGAATGAGAAGAACCCCATCATCTATTACGCCGAGCAGAATGCCGCCGATCCCAAGGTGATAATGGTGTCACACAAGAATATCCCGACTATCAAGTCAATCACTCCCATGGTCATACTGTCACCTTCGGTCGGTATATGGCGTCCTCAGTTCATGGGCGGATTCTACAAGCAGTGGCTTGAGGTTGAGAGCCTGGAGGGTAAGGTTGATATGAATGAGATGCTCTGGCAGGTTCAGTGGAACAACATGCTGGTGTTCCGCCCGGACCTGACGGGTGAGGTGAACTTCTTCTACCAGAGTACCGGTGACCATCAGAACATCCATCTGGATTATCATGTTACAGCGCTTGACCTCTCCCTGACCAAGACCTTCCTCAA
>JBGURN010000129.1:0-4367 GCA_045131955.1 Bacteroidaceae bacterium | reverse complement strand
CTGGAGTCAATGCTCTCTGTAGGCTACCGCATCCCCAAGAAGAACATTCTGCTCTCAACCGGTACAGCCAAGCAGAAGGCAGCTATGCTCGATGCAGCCAAGATGCTGGTTTCAAAGGGATTCAACCTCTATGCTACCGGCGGTACATCAAAGTATCTTGAGGAGAACGGTATTGCCAATACACGCGTATACTGGCCCAGCGATGAGGGACAGCAGCCCCAGGCTCTCGATATGCTTCACAACAAGCAGATCGACATGGTTGTCAACATTCCCAAGGACCTGACTCAGCATGAGCTGACCAACGGATACAAGATCCGTCGTGCAGCCATCGACCTGAACATCCCGTTGATTACCAACGCACGTTTGGCTAGCTCATTTATCAATGCGTTCTGCACTGTGGACATTGATGACATTCCTATCAAGAGCTGGGACAGCTTTAAGTAATTGAGAATTGAGAATTGAAAATTGAGAATTGAAAAAGGGTTCGGAAGAAATTCCGAACCCTTTTTATATCGCGGGCCTTACGCAGGTCCTGTATTAATTAAAAACTTCGTTTTTGATTTTTGTCGCGACTCGGTCAAACAAGCAAGCTTGATGACTCTCGCTGCTCCAATAATTCTCAATTCTCAATTCTCAATTCTCAATTAAATGGAGAGTACTCCAAGTACGTGAATCAGTTCCTTATCAATCGGCTTGTCCCACTTGATGGCCCTGGAGATAGGTACGTAGACAATCTGGTCATTCTTGATTCCTACCATGATGTTGCGCTGTCCCTCGTTGAGGGCCTCGATGGCGGCAACACCCAGACGGCTGGCCAGGATGCGGTCGTAGGCGGTAGGTGTACCGCCGCGCTGCAGGTGACCCAGGATGGATACACGCACGTCATACTCAGGATACTCCTTGCGTACGCGGTCAGCGTAGTGCATGGCACCTCCGTCTTTCTCTGATACGAGCACGATACTGCTGTTCTTGCTCTTGCGGATACCACGGCCGATGAATGTGGCCAGCTGGTCTATATCGGTAGAGTCCTCAGGGATGATGGCTGCCTCGGCTCCGGCAGCGATGGCGCTGTTCTGAGTCAGGAAGCCGGCATCACGGCCCATGACCTCTACAAAGAATATGCGGTCATGTGAGGTGGCTGTATCACGTATCTTATCCACGCACTGGACAATGGTGTTGAGGGCGGTGTCATATCCTATGGTCGAGTCGGTGCCGTAAAGGTCGTTGTCAATGGTGCCGGGGAGTCCGATAACAGGAATATCATACTCCTTGGCGAATAACTGTGCGCCGGCAAGCGATCCGTTGCCGCCTATAACGATAAGGGCGTCGATATTGTGCTTCACGATATTCTCATGGGCTTTCTTGCGGCCCTCTGCAGTGCGGAACTCCTCGCTGCGGGCTGTCTTGAGGATGGTGCCGCCACGCTGTATGGTATTACTTACGCTCTCGGTACTGAGCTCTTTGATGTCGTCATTGATAAGGCCCTCCCAGCCACGGTAGATACCCTGTACTATCCAACCCTGGAATATGGCGGCTCTGGTGACGGCTCTAACACAGGCGTTCATGCCGGGAGCGTCGCCTCCGGATGTCAATACGCCGATAGTCTTGATTTCCATAATATTAAGTTTTAGTGGACTAAGAAAAATTGTTTCCCACGCAAAGATACATATTATACTCCTTGCGTGGATTTGCAGCCGAACAGAATTATGATTATTTTACCTGGAAGGGGTCAGATCTTCCATTTTACGACCACACCTGACTGAGGCTCTATACGCATACGTACGGCAGAGTCCGGGCGGATATCGGACTTGAAGGTCTGGCCGGTGAGAAGGTCCTTGAGAGTCACGTTCTCGCGTGTCTTGAGTTCCATGTAGTCAAATGCGTGCTGTGGCAGTACGACCGCCGTGTTGAGCGGCTGGTCGGTGAAGTTGGTAACCACAAGGATGGCATCCTTGCCGTCGGAACGCAGGAAAGCGTACTGACGGTGAGGGTTGAAATGGGGTGAGAGCGGGTTTACATACATAAGGTCAAAGAACTTGCCGCTGCTTATGCTGCGCTCCCTGTTGCATATGCCAAGCAGGGTGGAGTAGAAGCGACGCAGTCCGCACTCCTGGTCGGTGAGTCGGGCGTCATCCCATTTGCCGTCGTCATAAAGACGTGTAAGCTTGTCGGGAGCCCAGTAGTCAAAGATAGTGGTACGGCCGTCGAGTCCGCTGAATCCCTCCTGGTCCATGCCGCTCTCGCCAACCTCCTGCCCGGCATAGACCATGACAGGACATGTGTCCATAAGGGCCGATACAATCATGGCGGCACGTCCTTTCTCAGCCTTTCCGGCAAAGAATCCCGATGCAATCCTCTGCTCGTCATGGTTCTCCATGAAATGCAGCATGTGGGGACCGTTCTGTCCTGTCTGCTGCCAGCAGCGTGATATGGCAGTGGCTGACTCCCTGCACTCAACGATGGCGCGCAGCGTATCATAGAGACCTACCTTGTCATAGATATAGTCAAACCTGCCGTAGTCAATGTAACGGCTGTATGAACCTGGGTTATAGAGCTCAGCTATGAACTGTATCTTTTTGTAAGATTTCTTTACTATGCTTATGGCGTAGTGCCAGAACTCGGCAGGAACCATCTCGGCCATGTCGCAACGGAATGCGTCAACACCCTTTGATGCCCAGAACAGAAGGATGGCGGTCATCTTTTTCCAGGTGTCGGGTATGGGGTCGAATTCCTGCCTCATGCCGCTTGTGTAGTCCACTCCGTAGTTGAGTTTTACGGTCTCATACCAATCGGAGCAGGTGGGAAAGGCGGTGAACCGGTCATTGCCTGTGGCCTTGGCCGGGAACTCCCTGTAGTCTCCCCAGTTGAGCTCGCCCGCAAGAGGCTGCCCCGTCATGTAATAGAAGTTGTTAGAGGGGGAGAAATGGAGTGTGGTGTCATCGGACTCACCCAGGTCCTTTACGCCTTGGGGTTTGCTTACGGACCTGTACTCGCGGGCCACGTGGTTGGGCACGAAGTCGAGTATGAACTTAAGGCCGCAGGCGTGAACCCTCTCCACAAGTGACTGGAACTCAGCCATTCTGTCGGGAATGGACTCGGCCAGGTCGGGGTCTATGTCATAGTAGTCCCTGATGGCGTAGGGGGAGCCGGCTATTCCCTTGACGGTCTCGGGGTGCGAGGCGGGAATCCCGAATGAGCTGTAGTCGGTTACGGAGGCGTGGGCTATAAGGCCGGTGAACCATATATGAGTAACTCCCATAGCCTTGATGTTCTCAAGGACTACGGGAGTGAAACTGTTCATTTTGCCTGAACCGTTACTCCTGATATCACCCCGCTGGACATTGTGACCCCTGCTGTTGCAGCAGACTCTGGTGAATATCTGGTATATAACGGCTTTCTTCATAGGCTTTATCCTCTGATTCTCTTGATCAGACCGGTCAGGACAGCACCGGGACCGCACTCGATGAACTCATCGGCACCGGCAGCTACCATGTTCAGCACGCTCTGTGTCCAACGTACCGGAGAGTTGAGCTGAGTGACAAGATTTTTCTTAATCTCCTCAGGGTTGGTGTGAGCCTGGGCGTCAACGTTCTGGTAGATGGGGCATACGGGGTTGTTGAACTGTGTGGCGCTTATAGCCTCGGCAAGCTCGTCCTTGGCGGGAGTCATGAGAGGTGAGTGGAAGGCGCCGCCTACAGTCAGCGGGAGAGCACGCTTGGCACCGGCCTCCTGCATGAGAGGGCAGGCTGCAGCGATAGCCTCCTTGGAACCTGAAATAACTACCTGACCGGGGCTGTTGTAGTTGGCGGGAACGACAACCAGACCCTTCTGATTCAGTTCTGCGCAGATCTCCTCAATCTTGGCATCGGGCAGGCCGATGATGGCAGCCATGGTACCGGGAACCTTCTCGCAGCACTTCTGCATGGCACCGGCGCGCTTGGCAACCAGCTTGAGGCCGCTCTCGAATGTGAGTGCACCGCAGGCAACCAGGGCTGAGAACTCACCAAGTGAGTGTCCTGCAACCATGTCAGGCTTGAAATCAGCACCGTGTGACTTTGCTACGGCAACTGAGTGGATGAATACTGCCGGCTGAGTGATATCAGTGCGGCGCAGGTCCTCATCGGAACCGCTGAACATTATATCTGAGATCTTGAAACCCAAGATTGAATCTGCCTCTGCAAACAACTCTTTTGCCCAGTCAAACTGGTCATACAGGTCTTTACCCATGCCCGAGAACTGGGCACCCTGTCCGGGAAATACATACGCTTTCATATTAAAAAGAAGTTAAAGTTCAATGTATTTGCTTATCTTTGCCCGGCTTTTCCAATTGAAAATAGCCGTACTAAGACCTTGCATGGGGCAAAAGT
>JBGURN010000128.1:0-2721 GCA_045131955.1 Bacteroidaceae bacterium | reverse complement strand
AGATTGACAATCTGAACAATGGACCTGAGGGCCTTGCTTGGTTGAAGACTCAGCTCCAGGGCGTGCAGTCAAGCCTCTCTGCTCTTGAGGGCAAGGTTAATGGAGAAATCTCCAACAAGATTGCAGATCTCCAGACCCAGCTTGCCAATGCAATTGCTGACATTGACGCCAACAAGGCTGACAAGGCTGATTTCGATGCTCTTAAAACCGCTTTTGACGAGTTGAAGGATGAGTTGATGGGTGAAGATGGCAAGATTGCAGAGATAGAGGCAGCTATCGCGGCTCTTACCTCTGGTTCCGACGCCATTGCTACTCAGTTCTCAGAGTATGCCCAGTTCATCCAGAGCATGGCTTATGTTCCTGCAACATCTGACGGATTGATTGAGGTTATTTCTTACAACCTTGTAAATGCTGATGATGCAGACTATTCTGTAGTTGACCACATTGATTACTATTGGCTTCCAGGCGTTGTACATCCTGACCGCGAGCCAGGTGCTTGGGATACACAGTCACATAGGGTACGTATCAATGGCAGGTGGGTGAGAATTCCTGCCCGTGCTTATGGAGATACTACTTGGAGGGCAGCAGAAGCCGGTGGACTTTCCCAGCCTCTTCTCGTAGCTAGTTTCAAGGTTACTCCTCCAGAGGCAGTTGAGCGCGTAACTGATGCTACCGCCAACCTCGTTGCAGTTCAGACCAAGGCTGCAGCAGCAGCTCCTGATACACTTAATGTAACAAAGCTTGTTGCAAGGGAGGACGCTCCAGGTTATGTTGATGTTTATGCAATCCCTGGAAAGGTTAAGTTCGATCCTAACAGCTTCGCAGTTGCTCTTTGTGTAACTTATGTAACAGATGATGACCTCGTTGAGAGCGTTACTTCTGACTATGCACATGCTACTATCGCTCAGGGTGCCGAGAACATCGTATTCGAAATCCTTGACAACAAGGATGGACAGATTGTAGATCCTACCAAGGAAGATACTCCTGTAGAGGTTACTCCTTCTTCAGATCCTGATTCAGTTAACGTATTCACCGCTGGCCGCTGGTCAGTTGTTGCAAGCTTTGCAGGCAGCTACCTTACCCCTGCTGAGGCTAAGGACGTATTCGCCGTTAAGGATATCAAGCTCGTTTCTCCTAAGAAGGGTGATACAATTGTAGCTCCTGTTGCTGTAGATCCTCAGTACTATGCATGGAATGACTATGGATTCGAGTCCACAGTATGGCCTGCAGGCGAGAAGGAGATCAAGGATCTCATCAATGATAACAATGGCGCACACAGCAAGTTCCAGCTTGCCCTGCATCTGGCAAACAGCCATATGATTGGAACAGGTGCTGATGTTATCAAGCCTTCAGGAACTGTTGTTGCTACATATCAGGCAACTCCTGACGTAATTAAGCTTGCTCTTACTCCTGAGCATCCTGTAAGAATCCCTTGGGATTACAAGTTCTATAACGATATCCATGGTACAGGTGACACCCTCATCGCTAAGATCTGGGTAGCTGGTGACCGTGACAAGCTCATCGGAAATGGTGACGCTCCTCTCGGAAAGGCAACCAAGACTTGGAACAAGGATTCTGAGATTGATTACACTCAGGCTGTCGGTGATGTTAAGAAGCACACCAACGACACCAAGGCTATTGATGTTGAGCTTTATTCTAAGGCTCCTTACGGAAAGGCTGACTCTACATATGTATACTCAATCCAGCAGTACAACGCAGCTGAGGCTACAATGTACGTAGGAGAGTTCGACTATGTTGTTGAGGCCCGTCCTGCTGACGTAGAGGTTGAGCTCGGCCCGGTTGATACCATTGTCCGTTTCGCTAATGATATGACCTTCGACGTTGAGCCTATCTACAGGGCTATCGCAGCTCACGCTGAGTACTACGCTCCGTTCGACACCGCTGACGTTTATGTAGCATTCCCTGCTGGTCTTACCAAGAAGTCTGCTAAGGTTACTCTTGATGGCAAGGAGGTTAAGGGCCAGTCAGCTACATTCACTGTTAAATATGACAACACTGCCAAGAAGGATGCTTCTACTCTGACAACTAAGATCAACAAGGTTGGTCAGTACAAGATCAGCATTCCTTGCGAGTTCGCAGGTGTCAAGTACACATTCGTTCTTACTGTTAACGCTGCCAACAACCCGGCTAAGATTGCTCCTAAGGATGCATATGTAACTGTTGACAACGCTGAGACTAAGGATTACAGCGTAGAGGTTAAGGGTGACGTTGATACCAACGCTACTCCTGCTGCTGGACACGTTCGTTATCACTATTACATCAACGACATGCCGTTCACAGATTACCTCAAGGTTGTTGACTATGCAGAGGGTTCTGAGGAACTCAAGGTTAACCTTGTAACTCTTACTAAGATGGTTCACGGCAATACCGTATGGGCTCCTTACCAGCCTACCGATCTTACCAGACTTGCCGAGGATCCTACAACTGCTAACCTTAAGAAAGACGATAGCGGCGATACCAGCCATCAGAACTTCAGGTGGGATAGCTATGACAGCCTCCAGTTCTCTGTAGCTGCAATCCTCTTCCCTGTAGCTGACAATACTTGCAAGGTAGACTCTGCAACTGTAAGGCTCTGGACCAAGGATCCTATCCCTGTATTCGACGGTGGTGAGATGCTTGTAGTAGAGCACGAGAAGGATCAGCTTGCATCTGCTAACATTGCAGCTAACCTCAACATCAAGGACCTCTACGGTGTTGCAC
>JBGURN010000127.1:0-6487 GCA_045131955.1 Bacteroidaceae bacterium | reverse complement strand
CACAGCCTGTGGCCGGAAGTGCCGGTCCTGCCTCATGGGCCAGCCAAATGTGGGCTCCCTGCGCCGCACACAAGACAATCAGGGGACAGGAACAGTTCTTTCTCTATTTCTCAAACAGTAACAACGGAATAGGTGTGCTTGTGGCCGACAGTCCTTACGGACCGTGGAAACAGCCATCCAATTTGAGCGGTCCACTTATCTCACGCAGTTCCCCCAATTGCGGAAACGTACCTTCAATCTATGATCCTGCTGTGCTGATGGATGATGACGGTAAGGCGTACATATATTTTGGAGGAGGATTTAATGATGACAACCCGTCTGACCCGGGTTCGGCCCGCTGTGTCAAGCTGGGCACCAACATGACCTCCATATCGGGAACTCCCGTGCAGATAAAGCCTCCTTACTTGTTTGAGGATTCCGGTATAAATAAAGTGGGTGGCAAATATCTGTACAGCTACTGCTCCAACTTCAAGGCGGGAGGCAATGCCCCCGGCAGCGGAAACATAGGATATATGGTGTCGGACAACCCGCTGGGTCCATATACTTTTGTGGGTAACTGCTTTGACAATCCCGGCGGCGCTTCGTGGGCTGGTGGCGGCGGAAACAACCATCATGCCATTATAGAGTTCCAGGGTAAGTATTATATCCTGTATCATACCCGTACGCTCAAGAGTGCCATGCGCAGCTCCAATCCTGATATCAATGACAATGTTGAGCTCCGCAGCACATGCCTCAGTGAGATCAAGGTCGATGAAAAGAACGCCCGTATAGAGCATCTGAGCAACAGCGGCATTACCCAGAAAGGCGTGAGCCAGATCCGCAATTTCGATCCCTACAGGGAGGTCCCCGGCGCTACCATGGCATGGGAATGGAACGTGACCACCGAGTTCACCAAAGGCACCACACCCAAGAACACATACTGCGTGGCCCATATGAAGGAGGGCTCGTGGATGGCTCTGTCGGACGTGGATTTCAAGAGAGGTGCCGTGGGTTTCAGCGCCACCGTAACGGGTAAGGGCTCCATCAAGATATGCAGCACCAACCCCGGAAGGGCAGGTGCGGTATATGTCCTGGCCGATGTTGACAACAAAACATATTCCAACATCACCGTTCCGGTGGTACAGAAACCGGAGGGCGTCATGCACCTCATGTTCATCGTGACTACCGGTGATGTTAGAATCAAATCATGGAATTTCTTCTGATAAATGAAAAATAGTCCTCTACACTCAGCTCTTCTGCTGGCCGCCCTTATCCTGGCCGGATGCGGCAACAATCCCAAGACAGTGACCATCAAGGTGGTGGCCACGACCGATGTACACGGTTGTATCTTCAATAACGACTGTGTGGACGGCTCGGAGAGGAAAGGCAGTATGGCCAAGTTCGCCACCTTCCTGGCCCGTGAACGCAAGGAAAACCGCAATGTGGTCTACCTTGACGCCGGTGACGTGCTGCAAGGCTCCATTGAGGTGTATCAGGACGCGACGTCACAGTTCCTGCGCAGCCCGCTGACATCGGAGGTCTACAACTATCTGGGTTGCGAGGCCATAGCCATGGGTAACCACGACCTGTCGGCCGGATCGGCAGTCTATGACAGGTTCATGAGGGCTCTCCAGTGTCCCGTGATCTCCGCCAACCTCTACTACGTGGAGTCCGGTGATTTCCTGCTGCCTTACAGGATTATTGAACGTCAGGGAGTCAAGATTGCGGTGCTGGGCCTTACCACTCCGGTGGTACGTTACTCCATACCGCAGGACCAGCTGGCCGAGATATCCGTGGCTGACATGGTCAGGACTGCACAGAAATGGGTACCCGTGCTGCGTGATGAACTCAAGGCCGATGTGGTGATAGGACTGTTCCATTCGGGACTGGAGAACGGACGCATGGACGGCGAAGGGGTCTATGAGGACGATACCCGCCGCGTGGTGGCCACTGTACCGGGCTTTGACGCCGTGATTTACGGACACGACCACGAGGCCGAGTGCACCGATGTGGTGAACAGCGAGGGTGATACCGTTGTAGTGATCAATCCCGGTCCTTATGCCGATAACGTGGCAGAGCTGACAATCACCGTTGACAGGGAGAACGCCCGCGTGGATGCATCGGCCCGTCTTGTGGATATTACGGCCGAGATTCCCGACAGGGACTTTGAGAGGCATCTGGCCGGCTGGCAGAGCGATGTATGCTCCTATGCCGACTCCCTGATAGGAACGCTCAACTGTGACCTGGAGAGCAACGGCGTGCTCTGGCGCAGCGGAACGGCCATGGATTACATACACACCATACAGATGCGTTTTGCAGGAGCCGAGGTGTCACTCACCGCGCCGGTTCCTACCTCAACGCTGATTCCTGCCGGAGACATGAGGATAAGGGATGTCTCCAAACTCTACCGTTATGAGAACACCATGGTGTCGGTCATGCTCAAGGGCAGCGAGATCAGGGATATCCTGGAGTACTCGTCGGGCCTGTTCTACAACACCATAGGCAAGGGTACGGAGCACCTGCTCAGACTTATACCCGACGGCGAGGGCACTCAGCCCGAGTATCCCGCCAGCTGCTTCATCACGGCTGCCGGACTGGACTATACCGTTGACGTGACAAAACCTGTGGGAAAGCGTGTTACCATAACCAAGACCCTGAGGGGAGAAAAATTTAACCCTGACAAGTATTACCGTACCACAATTAATTCTTTCCTTTACGGCGGAACGGAGTCTTATATCTTCCAGGCGACCGGCCTGACCCGAAAGGAACTTATGCGCAGGCTTAACAGTTCGTCATCGATCGATATAAGATATTATGTCATTGCAGACTTTTACATTAACAAAGAGGATCATAAAAACGTCAATATAAACAGATACAATAACTGGAGTCTCTCGCCGGCCGGTTCGGTGCAGGGATATTTGAAAGAGGATACAGTCCGTTTTTCATTAATTCCACTAAACAACTAAAAGATTATGAAGAAAACGACATCAATTCTGCTGGTTATGGGAGCAGTGCTCTCACTCTCAGCATGCAAATCAAGTCAGAGCGCCTATAAGCAGGCATATGAGAAGGCGGTAGCCGGCGACGAGCCCAAGACCGTCATAGAGGAGCCCAAGGCTCAGAACGAGGCTCCCAAGGCTGAGGATGTATCGAACGTATCGGTACGTGAGGAGAAGGTATCGGTCGTATCAGGTGACCAGGATATCAAGGCATACGGCATAGTATGCGGCAGTTTCTCACTCAAGGCCAATGCCGATGCCCTGCGTGAGCGTCTCATCAAGGACGGCTATAAGGCTGTCGTAGTGGTAAACGAGGCTGGCAAGACCTACCGCGTGGTATGCGCAAGCTTTGACACCAAGGAGGAGGCTGTCTCGGAGCGTAACAACTTCAAGGCTAAATATCCTGACAACCAGGATTTCCAGAGTGCCTGGATCCTCTACAGAAAGTAAGCCTTGGGAAGGATCTTAGCAATTGATTACGGTACCAAACGTACCGGAATCGCTGTCACTGACCCGCTGCGCATAGTGCCCGGCGCGCTCAGGACCGTGGCAACCCATGAACTGATGGCGTTCCTGGCCGATTATATGGGTCGGGAACCGGTCGATATAATAGTCGTGGGCTATCCCACCAACATGAACGGTGAGGAGTCGGCCAGCATGAAACAGATACGTCCTTTCGTTGAAAAACTCAAGAAACAATATCCTGACAAGCAGGTGGTCATGTTCGATGAGCGTTTCACCTCGGTGATAGCCCAGCGTGTCATCCTTGATTCAGGAATAGGTAAGATGGCCAGGCGCAACAAGGCTCTTGTCGACGAGATCAGCGCAACCATCATACTCCAGTCATACATGGATTCAAAACAATACGTAAAATGATATTACCGATTTACACTTACGGACAGGGTGTCCTAAAGAAAGAAACAGAGGAGATTGACCAGAATTATGAAGGTCTGGACCAGCTTATCAAGGATATGTTCGAGACTCTCAGACAGGCTGAGGGTGTGGGCCTTGCAGCTCCTCAGGTAGGTCTTCCCATACGACTGGCTGTCGTAGACCTTGATGTCATGTCCGATGATTCCCCCGAGTACAAGGGTTATTTCAAGACCTATATCAACCCCTACATAGAAGAGACTGACGGAGAGATGGTCCCCTATGAGGAGGGCTGTCTGAGTTTCCCGGGAATCCATGAGAAGGTGAACCGTCCCGCACGTGTACGTGTGAGCTGGCTCGACGAGAATTTTGAGGAGCATGACGAGTGGTTCGAGGGATTCCCCGCACGTGTGCTCCAGCATGAGATAGACCATCTGGACGGCAAGTGCTTCATAGACCGTATGTCACCCCTGCGCAGGCAGATGAACAAGAAGGCGCTGGGCTCCATAGCTGCCGGTAAGTTCAGATGCGACTATAAAGTCAAGATATCCCGTAAGTAACATGAGGATAGGGCGGACCATCTTTGCCTTCACGGCGCTCCTGGGAGTGCTGTGTTCTCCGCTTAAGGCACAGATCAACACTGACCGTATGATGTCGGTGGGACGTGCCGCCCTGTACTTTGAGGATTACGTACTCTCCATCCAGTATTTCAACCAGGTAATAGGCGCCAAGCCCTACCTCTATGAGCCCTACTTCTACAGGGCGGTGGCCAAACTGTCACTCGAGGATTACCGCGGTGCCGAGATGGATTGTAACTATACCCTGGACCGCAACCCGTTCGTGTACAAGGCCTATCAGGTGAGAGGCCTCTCCAGGGTGTTCCAACAGCGTTATGACGATGCCATTGAGGATTTCCGCGCCGGACTCAGGCTGGAACCCGCAAACATATCCATGCGTCATAACCTCATACTGAGCCTTATACGTCTGAACCGTAAGGAGGAGGCCATGCTGTCTCTTGACACGCTACTTTCCTCGTCACCCCGTTACACACCTGCCATGGCCATGCGCTCCGAGCTCCTGTGGGAGTCCGGCGACAGTACGGGCGCACTCGAATGGGCCGACAAGGCGGTCGATGTAAACAAATATGACATCCAGAACCTCCATAACCGTGGAATCATGCTGGCGCGTATGGAACGTTACGCCGATGCCGAATCGGACCTGGACCGCTGCGTCTATCTGGATCCCGGCAATGCAGGCTCGTACATAACGCGAGCCATGATCCGTTACTTCAGGGATAACCTGCAGGGTGCCCTTGATGACTATGACATGGCCCTCATGATCGATCCCGGAAATGTGGCGGGCCGATACAACCGCGGTAACCTGAGAGCCCAGATAGGCGATGACAACCGCGCCATCGAGGATTTTGATGTCGTCATAGATGTGGAGCCCGACAACATGACCGCCTATTTTTACCGCGCCATGCTCCGTGAGCAGACAGGTGACTATCTGGGGGCCGAGAAGGATATAACCGTGGTCCTGGACGAATACCCCAGGTTCACCGACGGCTACCGCATGCGCAGCGAGCTGCGTGAAAAATTGGGTGACCGCCGCGGTGCCGAGTCCGATGCCATGGTCGTGCTGCGTGAACAGAACCGCCGCCTGAACCAGGCCATGGGTTATGCCGATGACGATGACCGTGAGGACGATGGCAAGACCCGTGAACGTTCTGACAGGAACGTGCGCAACTACCGCAAGATCGTTGTTGACGAGAACCTGGAGAACTCCACGGGATTCGCCAGTGAATACCGCGGCAAGGTGCAGAACCGCAATGTCGATGTCCAGTATCTGGAGCCTTTCCGTCTGACCTACTACAGGGAGTACGGCAAGGATGAGGTCATCACGATACGTAACAGCCGGTCGCTTGACGTGCTGAGCTCATCGGGCTATTTCATTCGTAACATAGAACTTGAGAACCGTGACGTCTCTCTCAACGAGGAGCAGATAAGGACTCTCTTTGCCGATATAGACAAACGCACCCAGAACCTCACTACAGACCCAAGGACCGATATGGTGCTCATGTCGAGAGCCATGGATTTCGCCCTGCTTCAGGATTATACCAATGCCGAACAGGACCTGGACAACGCCATATCGGCCAACTCCTCCAACTGGGCACTCTGGTTCCTCCGTTCGCAGGTCAGGGAGCGCAACGCTCAGATGCTGCGTGCTGACGGGGGCCTGAACCTCCAACAGGGTAGGGGCATCGGACTCCAGATAAACGCCGATGCCGGTTACCAGTATGTGATAAGGGACCTCACGCAGGCCATAGAGCTGGAGCCCTCATTCGCCTACGCCTACTATAACCGCGGCACCTTCTATGCCATGACAAATGACCTCCATGCGGCTCTCATGGATTTTGACAAGGCTCTTGAGCTGGATGGGAATCTGGCTGAGGCCTGGTACAACCGAGGTCTGGTGCTGATATTGCTCAACCGTACCGATGATGCGGCCAGCGACCTGAGCAAGGCCGGAGAATTGGGAATCTACAGCGCCTATAACATCATAAAACGTTTCTCCAAAGCCGATTGATTACGCATTAGTTTCTTATTTGAAAAGAAATTAATAATTTTGCACGCTTAAAT
>JBGURN010000126.1:0-3620 GCA_045131955.1 Bacteroidaceae bacterium | reverse complement strand
CCTTCTGTTCTCCGGTTTCATTCCCGTGCAGGAGGAGAAGACTCCGTTTTACATAGGTCCTGTGAACACCATGCTGAGTTACAACGGCATGGAGAAGCTGAGAATAAAGCTGGGCGGTATGACTACAGCTTATCTGAACCCGCACCTGTTCGGTACCGCATATCTGATTTACGGCGTGGATGACCGCCGTTTCAAATACTACGGACGCCTGGAGTATTCTTTCAAACCAAAGAAGGAACAGTGGAATGAGTTCCCGATTCATTCATTGAGGCTTCAATATGAGAATGACATCTACCAGTACGGTCAGCAGTACTTATACACGAACAAGGACAATGCGCTGCTGTCACTGAAACGACTGCCTGATAACATGATCGGCTACGTGAGGAATACGGAGCTGACTTACACCCTGGAGCGTCACAGCGGTTTTACATTCACCGGTCAACTGAGGAACAGGGTCAACGAGGCTACGAAATTCATTCCCATGGTCAAGACCGATGGAAGCGGCTCTGTGAATGAGATAATGCAGACTGAACTGGAGATAGGACTCAGATATGCTCCGCATGAGAAGTTCGTGCAGCACAAATGGAACAGGAAGAGCAAGACTCCGGAGCATCCGGTATTCACCCTGAACCATTCTTTTGCCATAAAGGGAATAGGAAGCGACTACTCCATACAGCATACCGAGTTCTCATATCGCCAAAGACTGATGGCCGCGCCGGTGGGTTACTTTGACGTGATGCTGCGTGCCGGCAAGATTTGGGGTCAGGCCCCTTATCCGCTGCTGATCATCCCGAACGCGAACCTGTCATACACTTACCGAAAGGAGACATTCGAGACCATGACTCCTATGGAGTTCGTGATGGACGAGCATCTGACATGGGATGTAGTCTATTACATGAACGGCCTGATATTCAACAGGATGCCTCTGATAAACAACCTTAAGCTTAGAGAGGTGCTTTATTGCCGCGGAACATGGGGCTCGCTGAGCGACCGCAACAACCCCGCGCTTGAGAAGAGCGACCGGATATTCGACTATCCTACCGACAGGAGCAAAGCGACCGGCACGGTAATGAAAGAGCCGTTCATAGAGCTGGGTGCAGGAATAGAGAACATATTCAAGATTATGTCAATCAACTATTTCCAGAGGATGACATATAAAAATAGCCCCGATGTTGACCAATGGGGCTTAAGGATTGCAGTTCACCTGCAGTATTAGAGAGCTGCGGATTACTCCTCTGTCTTGGAAGCGCCGACGGGTTTGCTGAATCTGAATCCTGAGATTTCTTTCAGTTCAAATCCGTTTGTCTTTTTGTTTCGCTTGATGATGCGGGCTCTGTTCTTGAGAATCTTTTTCTCCTTGTCGGAGAAGATCAAGGAGGTCATGTATGAATCACCGCCACCGATGTAATCCTTGAACTGTTTCTCGTATTCAAGACGATCCTGGATAAACCATTTATTGTTCACCGCCACGTTCTCAACGAACTGGACATCGGACACATAATAGGTTGAATCCAGAAGCGAGAAAGATGTAGCGAGCATATAGACGCTGATCTCACGCGCATTCTTGTTCTGGTTCTGGTTACGCATCTTGTCAAGATCGGAACGGGATTTCTCAAGACCCTCTCCCCTGTTGAGTGTAGGATCCTGACCCCTACGTCCTCTCTGAGCTGAAAGAGGCAGCGCAACAAGAAGCAACGCAGCAGCAAACAGCGGTTTGAATACCGTCCTCATATCAACCAAGGTATGACTTGAGGAGTTTGCTACGTGAATTCTGACGAAGACGACGGATTGCCTTCTCCTTGATCTGACGGACACGCTCACGGGTAAGACCGAACTTATCGCCGATCTCCTCAAGAGTCATCTCACGGCAGCCGATACCGAAGAACATGCGTATGATATCTTTCTCACGATCTGTGAGAGTGGAGAGAGCACGGTCAATCTCCTTGGAGAGAGACTCGTTGACAAGAGTCTTATCGGCCATAGGAGAATCGTCATTGACAAGCACGTCAAGAAGGCTGTTGTCCTCACCGTCTACGAACGGTGCATCGACAGAGATGTGACGGCCTGACACCTTGAGGGTATCGGCAATCTTGTCAACGGGAATATCGAGAACCTCTGCAAGCTCCTCGGGTGAAGGACGACGCTCGTTGTCCTGCTCGAACTTGGAGAGTGCCTTGCTTATCTTGTTGAGTGATCCTACCTGGTTGAGAGGCAGACGTACGATACGGGCCTGCTCTGCCAGAGCCTGGAGAATAGACTGGCGGATCCACCAAACGGCGTAACTGATAAACTTGAAACCACGGGTCTCATCAAACTTCTCTGCGGCCTTGATAAGACCGAGGTTTCCTTCATTGATAAGGTCCGGGAGGCTCAAGCCCTGATTTTGATACTGCTTAGAAACTGACACTACAAAACGAAGATTGGCGCGGGTAAGTTTCTCGAGTGCTGCACGGTCACCCTTGCGGATACGCTGTGCGAGCTCTACCTCCTCCTCAACTGTGATAAGTTCCTCGCGGCCAATTTCCTGCAGGTACTTGTCAAGAGATGCGCTTTCACGGTTTGTAATGCTCTTTGTAATCTTGAGTTGTCTCATCTTCAGTTATAAATAAGCGAATTGACTGCAAAATTAGCTAAAATAAAATTTATGACATAAATATATAAGCAAAAAAAATTGAAGCGGGTCTTGCGCCGCTTCAATTATAGCTTACGTAGACGGGTGCGCCTATCAATCCTTAGGCAGTTCTACCACGTAGTTGCCACGACGTCCTCCAGGATAGATACCGGATATGAAGAGGACCTGCTCAGGTGAATCAGCTGCCTCTTTGTAAATCTGTTCGATATCATCGACCGAGCGGATCTGACGGTTGTTTATCTTGAGGATGATGAATCCGCGCTGTATGCCTGAGTCCTTGATAAGACCGTTTTTGACCGATGAGACCTGTACTCCGTAGCCTATATTAAGCTGACGGCGGACATCGGCGGAGACATCCTCAAAGGTGGCACCGAGGATATCGGCTTGGGCATCGGTTATGATCTCGGTATTGCCGCGGGCGTTCTTGAGTTCTACCTGGAATTCTTTCTCCTTACCATCACGGATGGCGGTCACACCGACCTTGTCACCGGGACGGTACTGCACAATAGTCTCCTGAAGTTCGGTCATGGACTTGATCTTCTTGCCGTTGATAGCTACGATGATATCGCCCTTTTTGATTCCGGCGGCAAGAGCACCGCTTCCGTCGGTCACATCAGAGACGTATGCACCGTCGATGGAGTTACCGAAGTCCATATTCTTGTATCTGTCATCCTGACGCATGGCGCTTACATCACTTCCGATGATGCCGAGCATGGCACGCTGTACTGTTCCGAACTCCTTGAGGTCGGTAACGACCTTCTTGACGATAGTGGTGGGAATGGCAAATCCATAACCCGCATATGTTCCTGTAGGAGACTCCAGAGCGGCATTGATGCCTACGAGTTCACCGCGTACGTTGACCAGGGCACCGCCACTGTTACCCATGTTGATGGCGGCATCGGTCTGTATGAATGATTCGATGCTCTCGCCGCCCTCATAGATTCCGATCTTACGTGACTTGGCGCTGACCACACCAGCCGTTACACTC
>JBGURN010000125.1:0-2647 GCA_045131955.1 Bacteroidaceae bacterium | reverse complement strand
TCTATGACACCCTTTGGGCGTCCCGGCACCACTTTGGATTCACTCTCCCCAATCATCGCTTGCCTACGGTAGCGGCTGCCTGCGGCTACGACCTCACAAACCACCATAATGCCCTGGCCGATGCCGAGGCATGCGCCTATATCGCGATGAAACTGCTCTGACCCATCATGTTTTCTGCATGGCCAACACCCTGCGGGTCTGGATAAGGACAGAAATGATTATCAAGGCTATTCCCAGCCAGAAAGACCAACCCACTTCCCTGTATTCCCTGAAGATGAGCGCGGCGAAAGCCATGCTGTATACCGGCTCCAGGTTATAGGCCAGGTTCACGGTAAATGCGGACAGCGTCCGCATGGCGTGAAGCTGGAACAGGAACGGCAGGATGGTGAACACCGAGCCCAAAAGCAGGAGCCACGCCACATCCTTCCCCTGCGGGGCGATATCAGCCCCCGGGAAAAGATTCAGATACAGCGGGATGACCAGCGACAGGAAGATCACTCCCCCAACCAGTTCGTAAAGAAGCATCGTGGAACTGTTCTGACCCGTTTCACGGGCCACATTGATGTTGAGAACCGAGAACAGCGAATACATGGCGGCTGACAGCAATCCCAGCGCTATACCCAGCCTGTAGCGTACGTCAAGGCTGAATATCAGCAGGACTCCGGCTATGGCTATGAAACTGATGAGCACTTCCGCCCAGGAGACTCGCTTGCGGTTTATCAGGGGATGCAGGATTGCGGCAAAGAAGCAGGAAGTGGCAATGCAGGCTACGCCAACCGATACGTTGGAAGCCTGGATGCTGGCGTAGAATGCCACCCAGTGCAGGGCGAGGATCACGCCGCATCCGGCTATCTTCACAAAGGCTTTCCAGGACACTTTGTGCGACTTTCCCATACAGGCGAGGACTGCCGCCAGGGTGGCCACGCTTACCATAATGCGATACCACACCAGGGGCAGTCCCCCAAGGGAGATCATCCTTCCAAAGATGCCGGTCCAACCTGCCAGGAAGACGGCCGTATGGAGGATTGCAAGAGTCTTGTTCTTTTCAGAGCCCATTTTTTCTGTACAATTATAAGCAATAAAATCTATATTTGTAATTGACAATAAAGAAACAGGAGGACTTACAATGAACAACACAGTTATAGACGCGCTCAAGAACAGGCGCAGCATCAGAAAATTCAAGAAAGTACAGATTACTGACGATGAGCTCAAGACCGTGCTTGAGGCTGGTACCTGGGCTCCAACCGCAATGGGCTTCCAGGATCCTTGGATAGTTGCCGTCCAGAACCCAGAGCTGATGGAAAAGATTGCCAAGCTCAACGCAGAAGTGTGGGGCAGGGATGTCAATCCATTCTACGGCGCCCCTACATACGTGCTGGTTTTCGCATCTAGCCCTAAGAAATGGGCCAACGGTGTTCCTGACGGCAGCCTTGTACTTGGAAATATGATGAACGCCGCATACGCCATTGGCCTTGGCTCCTGCTGGATCAACCGTGAACGTGAAATGTTTGAGACTCCGGCCGGAAAAGAACTCCTCAAGGAATTGGGAATGCCTGAGGATGTGATTGGCGTGGGCGCGCTGGCTTTGGGTTATCCTGATATGGCCCCCCTCCCGCCAAAACCGCGAAAGGAGGGCTATTATAAGATAATCAAGTAATTGCCGGCAACCCTTATCTGACAGGGGTAATTACAATTGTCCGCTGATAGGTTTCTGGATATGCACGATATCCAGGAAGCGTTGAGCGGGAAGTATCTCCAACCCCGGTATCAGCGTAGTTCAAGTTGAGCGTGATGTCTCCAGACCTCTCCAATTGATACTGATAAACTGCTTTTGTCAGATTGTCAGTTGTGAAAGGATAGGCGTTGAAGCCAAACGGCACATCCATCTTGAACATAAGTCCTTTGCCTGAATCATCGGTGAAACTTACCCTGCGGCAATCCATACGCAGGCCATAGTCCTGTGGAATCAGGTATGGCTCATACATATCGTCAACAGTAGTTGACCACTCCCCTATGCGGTAACCGCTCCTCCTGTCTGGATATGAAGCCTGAGGTCCGCGGCCATACCAGTCTACATTGCCCAGTGAGCCGTCCAGAGACAGGGTGACGCCTACGCGCGGCAGCCAGGCCGGCATATCGCCCTCAGGGAACAACTGATGCTTCACGGTAACAGTGCCGTCTGCATCCACCCTCCAGGAGAATAGGCTTTCCATTCCATTAGACCTGCGTCCCATGATATAAAGATCCAGTTGGGTGATGCCCTGGGCTCCGCCAAAGAGCACAAGCTCACGGACATCAATATAAACTGCACCGTCTTCTACACGGGACCTGACATAAACCGGCACCCATCTCAGCTTGTCAAGGCCTGCGGCATAATAGATGGCGGCTATAGAGGAACTTGCGCCAATTGCGCCGTAACCCTGCTGTGCGTTGGTCAGCAATGAGCGGACAGTGCCGGCATTCCAACCGTCAACCTCATTGGCAACCGGAGCCCTCCACAAATTGACCTTCAGCGGAGCGGAAAGCATCTGTTTCCCGTCTACTACCATAGAGGTCAAGGCCCCGCTCCGGGCGTCAAAGGTATATGTAAAGCCAGCACCGGATGCTGTAATCTTTCCGTCAGACTGAGCCAGGGAAACGCTTCCTG
>JBGURN010000124.1:0-15054 GCA_045131955.1 Bacteroidaceae bacterium | reverse complement strand
AGAGTGACGGGTCAACATCAGCGTAATATGTGGCATTTACGTCAACCATACGGTCGAGCGGGAACACATCGATCTTAAGGGTGTTCGCGGGATCACCGAAATAGCTTGTGTAGTAGAGCCTGAGGTCCGCGTAGTAGGGCTTCTGCTCACCTACGGCATCAATGAACCACTGGGGGAACGTGTGGTCGCCGATTCCGTAAACCGAGTCAGTCAGCAGGTCAAAGTTCTCGATGCAGCTGAGCTGGGTTATGAATCCGGCCTGTATGGTGGAGCCGCTTACCTGCTCGGTGAACCTGCCCAGGTTGCAGCGTGATGACAGGACAAGAAGTGAGTCACTGGCCTTGATGGTGCGTGACTGTGCGTAACAGGAATCAGATGTGACAGTGATTTGGTCATCCGGAGGGGTCAGTGAACCTCCAAGCTCGGATGTCTCATTATCGCATGATATCAGAAACAGAACTGCAAGCAAACTGCAGACGGTCGTCTTGATATTCATAGAAACAATATGTATCAGATTGTGTTGTAAAAATCGTTGATGGCGCTGGCCTCCATGGTGGTGGCGTCGCCTTCCAGGACGGGAATGCCCTTCTGCTTGGCGTATGCTGTCAGTGATGCATCGACATCCTGTGAGTTGCAGATCACGCCGTCAGAGAACTCAATGGCCTTCTTCATTACCACATTATAGTCAATGGGCAATTCAAACTGACCGATGTCACCGGGCTTCATATCCTTGGTTGGGATGATCTCGGGGTACTTGTCGGAGAAGTTCCTGTTGAAAGCCTTGTCATAGAGCGAATATACGATCTTGGAGTCGCGGAACGCAGGCTCCTCGCGGTATGCGGTCTTGATGTAGAGGGGAATCAGAGCTGAAAGCCAGCCGTGGCAGTGAATGATATCGGGGTTCCAGCGCAGTTTCTTTACGGTCTCAAGGACACCGCGGGCAAAGAATATGGTGCGCTCGTCATTGTCCTCATACTCCACGCCGTCCTTATCGGTCACCTGAAGACGGTTCTGGAAGAAATCCTCATTGTCTATGAAATAGACCTGGATGCGTGCAGACTGCAGTGAAGCAACCTTGATTATGAGCGGATGGTCCGTGTCATCGATTATCAGGTTCATGCCTGAGAGTCGGATAACCTCGTGCAACTGGTTGCGTCGTTCGTTGATGTTACCCCATTTGGGCATGAAGGTACGGATGTCGTTACCTAATTCCTGGATGCTCTGAGGCAACTGCCTGCAGTAATCCGCCATTGGAGACTGTCCCACGAAGGGTGAAATCTGATCAGCAATGATAAGGATTTTTTTCTCGCTCATAAATTCTTTTTTAATTTGGGCCTACAAATAGGTCTTATTGGGTAAAGACAACTGATTGTCCGATCTACCGGAAAGCAAAGATATAAAAAAAAAGCTTGATTTTGGCAAGCAGTTGGGCCGAAACTTTTGAAATCCCACAAATAATAACTTATTTTGCGGACTTTTTCAAAGTCAGTATAAATTAATATGATAAAGGTAGTAACTACAGTTAAGGAGCTGAAAGAGGCCCTTGCCGATGAGCGTAAAGCCGGCAAGTCAGTAGGTCTGGTACCCACTATGGGAGCCCTTCACGAGGGACATGCATCGCTGGTTCGTCGCTCGGTGGCTGAGAATGACATCACCGTAGTAAGTGATTTCGTGAACCCCACCCAGTTCAATGATAAGAATGACCTTAACAACTACCCCCGTACCATGGAGGCAGACTGCAAGCTGCTGGAGAATGTAGGTGCGCAGTATGTCTTTGCACCGTCGGTTGAGGAGATGTATCCGGAGCCCGATACCCGCACATTTGATTTCACGCCCCTTGACAAGGTCATGGAGGGTCCCAACCGTCCCGGACACTTTAACGGAGTCGCTCAGATTGTAAGTAAACTTTTCTATGCCGTGGAGCCCGACCGCGCCTATTTCGGTGAGAAGGACTTCCAGCAGCTGGCCATCATACGTGAGATGGTACGTCAGCTCGGCATCAAGATAGAGATAGTAGGCTGCCCCATCGTCCGCGAGGAGGACGGCATGGCGCTGAGCTCACGCAACATGCTGCTCAGCAAGGCAGAGCGCAAGCTTGCCGCCAACATATCACGCACTCTCTTTGAGAGCCGCTATTTTGCACGTCATCATACTTTGGCATCGACCCGCAAGTATGTCATCGATACCATCAACTCATATGACGGACTTGAGGTGGAGTACTACGAGATTGTTGACGGCCGTACACTCCAGCCGGTTGACAACTGGGACGCTACCGATTATATAGTAGGCTGCGTAACCGTACACTGCGGCAAAGTAAGACTTATTGATAACGTAAAATACAAGGAATAATGCTTCTGACAGTACTCAAATCCAAGCTTCACCGTGTCAAGGTGACCGATGCCAATATCAATTACATTGGCAGCATAACTATTGACGGCAACTGGATGGATGCGGCCGGCATTATTGACGGCGAGCAGGTTCATGTGGTCGATGTGACCAACGGAGCCCGTCTGGTAACTTACGTCATCCGCGGAGAGCGCGGCTCCAAGTGCATCTGCCTTAACGGCGCTGCCGCACGACTGGTATCAATCGGTGACACTGTGATTATAATCGCTTACGCACAGGTAACTCCTGAGGAGGCCAAAACCTTCAAACCTACGGTGGTGATTCCGTAAGAATTGAGAATTTTGAATTGAGAATTGAGAATTAATACGCAGGACCTGCGTAACAAAAAATCCAGTCGATAGCTCGGCTGGATTTTTTTATTCCACGCAGGTGCGTTGGATTTAATTCTCAATTTTCAATTCTCAATTCTCAATTGGAATCAACCAAGCATTGTGAGAAGAATTCCGGCAGCAACGGCGGAGCCGATAACGCCTGCAACATTCGGTCCCATAGCATGCATGAGCAGGAAGTTGCTGGGGTTCTCCTCCTGACCTACCTGCTGTGATACGCGGGCAGCCATAGGAACGGCCGATACGCCAGCAGAACCGATCAGCGGGTTGATCTTCTCCTTTGAGAACAGGTTCATGAGCTTAGCCAGCAGGATACCGCCTGCAGTACCGCAACCGAATGCCACGATACCCATGGTGAGGATCATGATGGTGCGGATGTTCAGGAATGACTCTGCTGTAGCTGTAGCACCTACTGTGATGCCCAGGAATATAACCACGATGTTCATGAGCTCGTTCTGCATGGTCTTGCTCAGACGGTCAACAACACCGCACTCCTTGGCAAGGTTACCCAGCATGAGGCAGCCGATAAGCGGGGCTGCATCGGGCAGGATAAGAGCCACGATGGTGGTGATGGCAATCGGGAAGATGATCTTCTCGGTCTTGCTTACAGGACGCAGCTGATTCATCTTGATGGCACGCTCCTTCTTGGTTGTGAGGGCACGCATGATAGGCGGCTGGATAACCGGAACCAGAGCCATGTATGAGTACGCGGCAATGGCTATCGGGCCCAGAAGGTGGGGAGCCAGCTTTGATGTCAGGAATATCGATGTAGGACCGTCGGCACCACCTATTATACCTATAGAACCGGCCTCAGCCTCGGCGAATCCCATGGCGTTGGCGGCAAGGAAGGTGAGGAATATACCAAGCTGAGCGGCAGCACCCAGGAGAAGGCTCTTGGGGTTGGCTATCAGAGGTCCGAAATCAGTCATGGCACCTACGCCCATGAAAATCAGACAGGGATATACGCCGGCCTTTACGCCGATGTAGAGAATATCAAGCAGACCTCCATGGCTCATGATGGCGCCATAGCTGTGATAGTAGGGACTGCTTTCATCAAGGAATGCTGACCAGAGCTCTGAGTGGTACATCTCTGCACCGGGCAGGTTGGTAAGCAGCATACCGAATGCGATGGGGAGCAGCAGCAGCGGCTCGTATTGCTTCTTGATTGCCAGGAACAGCAGGAAGAAACTGATGAGTAGCATCAGTCCCTGCTGCCAGGTGATGTTCATGAAGCCCATCTTACTGAAGAATTCCAGAATATCAGCCATTTCTTTACTGTTTTGAAATGATGATTAACCCAGAACTATCAGCAGGTCATCCTGCATAACGTTCTGACCGGCGGTAACGGCAATCTTGGTCACCTTTCCGTCGCGGTCAGCCATAACGGCATTCTCCATCTTCATGCTCTCGAGAGTAAGCAGGGTATCGCCCTTCTTTACATCCTGGCCCTCAGATACGAGAACCTTGATGATTGAGCCGGGCAGGGGGCTGGTTACCTTGTAACCGGCTGCAGGTGCGGGGTCTGCCTTGGGGGCTGCTGCCTTAGGAGCGGGAGCGGCCTTGGGAGCGGGTGCTGCGGCAGGTGCGGGCTCTGCGGCGGGAGCAGCGGCTACAGCCTCGGTCTCGAGCTCGAGCAGCTTGTCATCCTGCATTACGGTCTTACCGGGCTCTACAAGTACGCTCTTTACGGTACCGTCGGCCTCGGCGCATACGTTGTTCTCCATCTTCATGGATTCCATGGTCAGGAGCACGTCGCCCTTCTTTACAGCCTGTCCGGCCTTGACCAGAACCTTTACTATTGATCCGGGCAGCGGTGACTTTACGGTCATTACACCGGCGGCACGTGCTGCGGAGGGTGCTGCCGATGCAGCGGCGGGGCGGGCGGCAACAGCGGGAGCCTGCTCCTTCTCTATCTCTACCTTGTAGGTCTTGCCGTTTACTGTTACCTCGGCAAGGTTGTCCTCAAGTTCATTAACGGCAGCGTTGTACTGCTTACCGTCTATTGTGAATTTGAATTCCTTCATACTTCTTTTGTATTAACGATGCAAGTTGTTCATTCCGTAGAGCTTGGAGTTCCATCCTGAGCGCTCTACTCTCTTGATATGAATCTCGGTAGGCTCTACGTCGTGTACTCCGTTAAAGTACAGATGCAGTGCCATTGCTATGGCTGCCAGGTCATCATCGGCTCCTGACTGAGCCTTGGGGGCAGCGCTTACGGCGGCGGGGGCATCGGCCTTAGGGGCACTGGCCTTGGCGGGAGCCTTGACTGCACCGCTGATAACTGCACCGAGCAGCTTCAGGATGAAGATGAGGACCACCAGGAGCGCGATAACCATAAGGAAACCAAGTCCTGTCACCATCCACACATGTGACCAGTTTGCTAAAAGAATCATAGACGCCGGTTTTTAGAGTGGAATGTTGCTGTGTTTCTTGAGCGGGTTGGTCAGACGCTTGGTCTGCAGCATCTCGAATGCGCGAACCACGCGTGCACGAGTGAACCTGGGCTCAATTACATCGTCAATATAACCGCGGTTGGCAGCCTGGTAGGGTGAAGCGAACTTCTCCTTGTAGGCAGCCTCCTTCTCGGCAATGAATTTCTTCTTCTCCTCGGGATCTTCGATAGCCTTGAGAGCCTTGGCCTCGAGAACGCCAACTGCGCCGCTGGCACCCATAACTGCGATCTCAGCATTGGGCCATGCGTAGTTGAAATCACCGCGCAGCTGCTTGCAGCTCATTACGATGTGTGAACCGCCGTAAGACTTACGTACAGTTACGGTTACCTTAGGAACGGTAGCCTCACCGTAAGCGAACATCAGCTTAGCGCCGTGATCGATGATGCCGGCGTACTCCTGACCTGTACCGCACAGGAATCCGGGAACATCGACCAGAGTAAGGATCTGGATATTGAATGCGTCGCAGAAACGTACAAAACGTGCGGCCTTACGTGAGGCGTCGCAGTCAAGCACACCTGCAAGCCAGTTGGGCTGGTTGGCTATGATACCGGTTGAGCGGCCGTTGAAACGGGCAAAACCGCAGATCACGTTCTTGGCGAAATCCTTCTGAACCTCCATGAAGTCACCGTTATCTACGATTGAGTAGATGATGTTCTTCATATCGTAAGGTTTGTTGGGATCGGCGGGAACCATATCGTTCAGGGCGTCCTCCAGACGTGCGGGATCATCCTTGCACTCTACAACGGGAGCCTCCTCCATGTTGTTCTGCGGGATGAAGCTTACCAGACGGCGAACCTCCTTAACGGCCTCCTCCTCAGTTGCAGCAACAAAGTGTGTCACACCTGACTTGGTGGCGTGAACGCGGGCACCGCCCAGTTCCTCAACGGTTACGTCCTCACCTGTAACGCTCTTAACTACCTTAGGACCGGTAATGAACATGTATGAGTTCTGCTCGGTCATCATGATGAAGTCAGTCAGGGCAGGGCTGTAAACTGCACCGCCGGCGCAGGGGCCGAAAATGACTGAAATCTGGGGAATAACGCCCGATGCCAGGATGTTGCGCTCAAAAATCTCACCGTAACCGGCCAGTGCGCATGCACCCTCCTGGATACGTGCACCACCTGAATCGTTCATGCCGATGACGGGAGCACCCATCTTCATGGCCATATCCATGACCTTGCATATTTTCTGTGACATGGTCTCAGACAGTGAACCGCCGATTACTGTGGCATCCTGTGCGAATACAAATACCAGACGGCCGTCTATTGTACCTGAACCAACGGCAACGCCGTCACCCAGGAATACCTTCTTCTCCATACCGAAGTCGGTGCAACGGTGTGTCAGGAACATGTCCACCTCCTCAAATGATCCCTCGTCAAGAAGCATGTTTATACGCTCGCGGGCAGTGTAGCTGCCTTTGGCGTGGTGCTTCTCAATAGCTTTCTCACCGCCTCCGGCCATTGCCTCGGCGCGTTTGTCTACCAGCTTCTGAAGCTTGCTGTTTTCCATTTCTTTATTATTGTGTTTATTTGGGTTGTTCACAAATCTCAGTCAGCACTCCGCATGTTGATTTGGGGTGCAGGAAAGCAATCATGAGGTTCTCGGCGCCCTTACGCGGCTTGAGGTCGATGAGCTGCAGACCGGCAGCCTCAGCCTCCTTAAGAGCCTCCTCGACACTGTCAACATTGAAAGCAACGTGGTGAATTCCGCCTCTGCCTCCGTTCTTCTCAATGAACTTGGCAATGGTTGACTCGGGGCAGGTGGGCTCCAGGAGCTCAATCTTGGTCTGGCCGACCTTGAAGAAAGCTGTCTTGACCTTCTGGTCTGCAACCTCCTCAATGCTGTAGCACTTGCTGCCTGTCAGAAACTCAAAGAACGGCATGGTAGCCTCAAGTGAGGTTACGGCAATACCCAGATGTTCAATGTGTGTAGGTCTCATAATCGTCTTGTAATTACTGTTAGTACTTGTTTGATGTATCGTTATTAGCGTAGGGACAAATGATTATCGCCTCCACGCAAAGCGCAAAGTTACTAATTATACCTATTAGATAAAAGGAAAACTATCTTAAAAGTAACACTCCGGGCGCTGTTGTGTAATGGCGACGGATTGGGGTCAGACCCCCTTTCCGTCACTTAAACTGGATCTTGTTGAATTTCTTGACTCCCTCATAGGTGGGAGGGGTCTTGATGAGCGGGCTGTAGCTTACCAGCATGACCCAGCCGTAGCATCGGCCGAACATGGTCTCGATCCAGTCTGTGGCGTATATCTTGGCGGCAATATACTCGTTTGTCATGGGGTCGTCACCGTGAAGCTCGTCAAGTTCCCTGAGCAGGACCAGCATTTTACCTATGCACGCCTTGTCTTTCTCGTAATAGGGTCTGACTTTGGCAATCCAACGTTCCGTAATGCTGCGGTTGTAACTCTGAACATATTCCAGTTCTGCCTTACGTCCGTCTATGAACCATGACGGAGCCTTCTTGGGTCTCTCGTTAAGGATACGCTCCACCAGCGGGGCGTCCATCCGGTCAATCTCCTGACACTGGTCCGATGCAAACCACTCCTGGCACAGCTGCTTGCGCAGCGGAGCCATCTTGTCAAAGAATGCCTTCTCTGATGCCTGGGCGTCCTCCAGCACAAAGTCAACATATCCCGGATCGGTCAGGGTGTATACGTTTATCCTGTCGGACATCTGCTTGGAGGCGGGCTCAAATATAGCCATCATCTTTTTGTAAACCAGGTCGCTGTACTGCTGGGCCTTGGGGTCAAAGTGCAGGACCGAGTCAAACGGGAGCCCTTTGGCGGCCCTTTTGGCGTTGTCCATCTGCGCCTTGGCAAGGGAATCCTTGGCGGCATTCACTACGTCATGCGGCTCGTGCAGGTCAATTGCGTTTGCGATGGCTGCCATCCTGTTCAGGAAATCAGTCATCTTCTCCCTGGTGTCGATCTCTGAGGGGTCGGGGAAATCGGGCAGCTTCTCGAGAGCCTCCTCATAGCTGCCAAGAACCTGCGCGTCAATGAGATACTGGTTCTTTTTCTTGCCGAGGTCTATGCTTGCCTCAACAAAGTCATAATCCGTCTCGGCGTAACCGCCCAGGTTCTGAGCAAAGGTGCGTTCCTCCTTGGGTACGAAAAATGCCTTGTTGCTACCTGTCTGGGCCGATGCGCTGAACGTTGCTGTCAGTAATGTCAGTACTGCGATATATTGAATGCGTCTCATATGTCTTTGGTTTTAATAGTTTACACAAATTGCAGGAACGACACCTGTTCCGATGCCCTTTACGCTGCACTCATCAAGTGCGGCGTCCGCGGTGACACCCTGTACGGCCTGTGCTATCTTGGGCTCATTGCGGTAATAACCCGGGATCTGGGCGGTGCGCAGGTACCATCCGGAGTTGGCCGATCCTGAGGGGTGTGATATTCCGTTGGCTCTGCAGAAATCGGTCTTGGGTCTGGCCAGTCCTTTATAGGTCGTGATCTGGTCCACCCACGTGTACTCCTCGCCGCGTCTCAGGTAATCCATGAAATTGTCCGGAGTAACCTTGGGCGGGATCTCCTTGAATCCGTAGTCGCTGCGGGTAGCCTCAGCCTGGCTCAGAATAAAGACCTTGTCCTTTGTATCGGCCGATATAAATGTGGGGAAAGTATAGCGTTTGTGATCCGGGCCTGACTCGTAATACTGCTGGCCGGTGTAGAACTTGAACTCCTTGTCAGTCATCTCCTGGCGGATGTTACCGGCGCTCTTGACGCTGTTGTCAACCGTCGTGACGGCTATGGCGGCCTGCATATCGGTCGTGAACGCGGTCTGGAGGAATCCTGCTCCCACAAACTCGTTGTCTATGCCCTGGTTGCCGTCATCATCGCCCTTTATGTAGGAGATTCCGTTCAGGTAGGCGCGCAGACGGCTGTGCTCGTAGTTGTTGTGATGTATGTAGGTGCCGTCGTCCTTGTGACGGATGTTCTTGTCCAGCTTGAAGTAGATCTGTGTGCCGTCTATGTTCTCCAGTTTGCTGGCATCCTTGTCACAGTCATAGAATGACATGTTGGTCAGGATGTTCTCTGCCAGCAGCAGTTTCTTGCCGCTGCCGTTGTAGTTGTTGGTCACCACACGCCATTTTATGGGCTCCACCTTGAAGTAGAGAATCTTGTTGGCGCTTACGCGGGTGCCGTCCGTGTATCGGTAGCCGTCGGGACCCTCATAGCCGCTGGAATAGGTCGATTTGAGCTTTATGTACCATTCTCCGTCGCTGCCGCGGAAGTAGGTGTGGGCGCCCACCTTGACGGATTTGGATTCATCGATAGTAACAGATTCGGCCTTGATGGTCTGTGGCCAGTCACCGAACAGCACATAGGTTCCTGAGGTTCCGGCGGAGCCATCGGTCCCGGCGGGCAGCACGGTGTAGGGGGTTACTTTGAATCCGTTGGCTAACAGCTCCCGCGATGTGGCTGCAACTGCGACAGGTGCCGCTGCGACGGCTGCTGTTCTCTGGGCCGATGAGGCCTGCTGAGTCTGGGTGGTCTGGGCCTGTGCCGTAGCTGCCTGTGTCTGTTGCTGGGTGCCCGCGGCTGCCCAGGCTGAATCGGCGTTCGCAAAACCCGCCGCGAGTTGTGCGTTCATCTCGTTAATCGCCTGCGAGAGCGCAGAACAACCTATGCAGCAGATAATTAAAGCCGATGCTGCCACTGCGGCTGCCAATCTGTTCCTGATTTTCATCATAAAAGGACTATTTGACTACAAAAATAGAAAAAAATGACGAAAAGGGGTCAGACCCCAATCCGTCATTTTTGCTATTTTTGCGGTATGAAAAAAGGACCTGAAAAATCTTGGGCCAGGCTTTTGCTTATAATCGGTTTTTGCCTGGTCATCCTGTGGTGCAAGACGCCGTCACATACTGTCAGTCAGGATATTGAGAAACTGGAGATACCGGCTTATACCGATGCCTTTTACAAGCAGCATCTCACGTATGAGGGGTATGAGGTCGTGCTCAACGAGAAGATGAGAATACCCGAATGGGTGGCGTATGAACTCACCGACCGTGAGGTTGAGGGTACCAACCCCAGGGCCAACCATTTCAGGACCGATCCCGACTTCAAGGGGGCTCAGGCCGATGACAATGACTACCGCAATTCAGGCTGGGACCGTGGCCATATGGCTCCGGCGGCCGATATGAAACTCACAGACCGGATGATGCGCGAGAGTTTCTACTTCACAAATATCTGTCCGCAAAACCACAATCTGAACAGCGGTGACTGGAAAGCCCTTGAGGAGTTGGTACGCAGTCTTGCCACCCGATACTCCAAGGTCTACGTAACATGCGGTCCGATAGTGACCGATAACAAGTACGGAAAAATCGGCCCCAATCAGGTTACCGTGCCCGATGCCTTTTACAAGGTGCTTCTGGTGCTCACCGACAGCGGTTACGAATGCATCGGCTTTATTATGGAAAACAAAGCGGGACACAAGCCGCTTGAATCCTATGCTGTCACGGTCGATGAGGTCGAATCCATCACCGGTCTTGACTTCTTCCCAGCCCTTCCCGATGACATCGAGTCCGAGATAGAATCGACGTATTGGGGTCCCTCTTGCGTTTTTTGCCAAAGTGTCCCACACTCACCCCGTTGAGAATATGCTAGCGCACGGGTTAGTGTGGGACATGCTTCCATTTTGAGGGTGTGTCCCACAGCGATAGGCGTTGTGAGGCTCCTGAGCAGGGTCGGTGTGGGACACTTTGGCGGGGATTATTTGCCGATGTTTGCGATGAGGCGGAGGTTGAGCTGGCGGCCGGTGAGGTAGTTGGGGACGGCGAACTGGGTGCCTGTGATGTCGGTGATCCAGTAGTAGGAGTTCACGTTGTTTATGCCGAGCAGGTTCAGACCGTCGGCGCCGATCCAGATGTCTTTGAAAAATCCTGACTTCCCGTATACGTGCGGATGCTTGTCGTAATCAAAAATCTTATACGAGAGACCGATGTCCACGCGCTTGTAGGCCGGTGCGCGGAACGTCTGCTTTTCGCGTCCGCTGTGGGTGGGACCGAACGGAAGTCCGTCAGCGAGTGAGCATCGGAGTGACATCTTCCAGTTCTCGCGGTGCGGGAAATAGTCGGTGAAGTAGAGCGACAGGTTATAGAGCTGGTCGGTAGGACGCGGAAGCCACTTGCCGCCGATGTTCTCGCGGGTGCTCATGAGTGAGAATGTTATCCATGACGTGGTGCCCGGCACGAACTCTCCGTAGAGCTTCATGTCTATACCTGCGGCATAACCGTGAGCGCAGTTCTCGCCATAATAAACAATCCTTACATTGTCCACGTTGTAAGGGATGAGCCTGTCAAGACTCTTGTAATAAATCTCGGTCGTGAACTTGAACGGACGGTTGAACACCCTGAAGTCATAGTCGCCGCCCAGTACGAACTGCACCGAGCGCTGCGCCTTTATATCCTTGTTCAGATTGACTTTATAGATACCGCCCGCGCTCACGGTATCCTTGATCTCCTTGTAGAACGGAGTCTGGTAATATACGCCGGTCGAGAACCTGAAAGTGAAATCCTCGTTGAATGCGGGTGTGAACCCTACCAGCAGCCTGGGACTCACGGTGAGTTCACGGTTCCAGCTCCACCAGGAGGCCCTCACGCCGGCATTCAGGGTGAACAGTCCTGCATCGGTCACAAAACGGTAAGTGTCCTGCAAGTATGCGGCGGCCTTGTGGTTGCGCACGCCGTGGTCCGACTTGAGCGAATAGATCATCTCCATGGGGCCGGTCTCGCTGTGGGGCAGGGTATAGCCGGCCGAGTCACGCATCTCCCATTCCCTCATGTAATCCTGCACCTCCTCGCTGCGGTAATCCAGACCCCAACCTATGGTACCCGTCTTCATGGTCTTGTGGCTACCCTTTATTGAGGCCGATAACACCGTAGACTTAAGCCTGTTCCTGGCATGCTGCATGAAAGAGCCAACAGCCAACTCCCGCTCGGAGCCGCCCTCGTCAAGCCAGTACTGGCTCAGTATGTCGAACGACTCGCTCTCACGGCTGCCGAAAGCCGACAGGTTGAACCTGTATTCCGACCTCTCCCTTATGTGTCTTATGTCAAGTGCGCCGAAAAGGGTGTTGAACCGGTCCTTCTCCCAGCCCTCGTAGTAGACCTTGAACTGCTTGGGGTCCTGCGACGTTCCGAATGAGGTGTTGCGGTCGGTCGGCGTGAATTCGTAGTTGTTGACGGCGGCGTTGCCTATCACACCGATCTCCCATTTGTCGTTGGGCGTCCAGCAGGCATAAGCCTGATAGTCGGTGAACGAGGGATTGTACTCGCCCTTGGTGTCGAGCGTGCCCAGCAGGTAGGCAGTGGTCTTGTATCGGACGCTGCCCGCAAAACTGAACTTGTCATTGCCTGCACCCACATATGCGCTGGCGCCCAGCAGACTGGCTGTCAGAACCGACTCCAGCTTGCGCGGCTTATGATAGGTGATATCCAGGACCGATGACATCCTGTCACCGTATGATACGTTGAATCCGCCGGTCGAGAAACTGATGGACTCCACCATGTCGGGGTTGATGAAACTGAGACCCTCCTGCTGTCCTGCACGTACCAGAAGCGGACGCAGTATCTCGGTTCCGTTCACGTATACGCTGTTCTCGTCAAAGTTACCGCCGCGCACGTTGTACTGGCTGCTCAGCTCGTTATGGGTGCTTACACCGGCCTGTGTGGCTATGATGGACTCCACCGAGCCGCCGTTGGCATCGGCCGCGAACCGTATGCCCTGGGCGCTTATGTCCTGCATCCCGTCCGAGCGACGGCGGGTCGCGGTCACATCGACATTCTCAAGGGTATAGTTCTGTGAGGGTAGCAGCATATCCAGCCGTACGGTGTCGGGCGGGCTTATGAGCGTGCGGCGGCGCGTCTCGTGACCCACCATGCGGAATACAAGGTTCAGCGTATCGGTCCGTGAGTTGACGGTGAACGAATACTCGCCCTTGAGGTTGGTCATAGCCGAGTGGAGCGTGCGCTCCTCATTGACGGTAGCCAGCTCCACCGGATCGCCAGCCTCGTCAAAGACACGTCCGTGGATATACACGCGACGTGCCTGAACAGTGACTGTCAGGCACAGCAGGACGGCGGTGAGTATGATCTCTTTTATGCGCATGCACGTTTATAACGTAGATTTGTGCGCGAAAGTATACGGTTACCCATAGTTGTAAGGAGAATTATGACTAAATTCGCAGACAACTAATTGTTTTTCCGTTATGAATAAGTTCAGCGACCTTATAGCGACGCGCCGCAGCATGCGCAAGTTTACCAGTGAGAAACTAACCGAGGAACAGAAACGCACCATACTGCGTGCGGCCCTGATATCACCTACCGCCAAGAACAACCGCGGATGGGAGTTCGTGACCGTTGAGGATCCCGCCATGCTGGAGAGCCTCTCCAAATGCCGTGCCATGGGCTCCGGATTCCTGGCCGATGCAGCCTTTGCCGTAGTGGTTCTGGGTGACCCCTCCAAGACCGACTGCTGGATTGAGGACTGCGCCATTGCCGCTATCGATATGCAGCTTCAGGCTGAGGACCTGGGTCTGGGCAGTTGCTGGTGCCATATGCGCGGCCGTGCCGATGCAGACGGCAAGACCACCAAGCAGACCCTTATGGAACTCTTGGGCATTCCTGAGATATACGAGCCTGTATGTATAATAGGCGTGGGCCATAAGGATATGGACCGCAAGCCCTATGAGGATGACAAGATAGAGTGGACCAAGGTACACCAGGGTAAGTTCTGAGTAATGAGGATAGCGCTGATAGGATCAGGCCGTGTGGCATCATGTATGGGACCCCGCCTTAAGGAGGCTGGGCATACCATTGCAGGTGTATATAGCCGTACCCTTCAGAATGCGCAGCAGCTTGCCACAGTACTTGGCGCCCCTGCAACAGACAGCCTGGAGCAGCTGCCTGATGCCGATATCTACCTGACCATGCTCACGGATGACGCTCTTACGCAGCTTGCTCCCGCCATAGTCAAGGGTAGGGAGGAGTCACTATTTGTTCACACCGCCGGCAGCGTATCGGCCCAGGTGTGGAAGGATGCCGGAGCCGGGCGTTACGGAGTGATGTATGCCATGCAGACCTTCTCCAAGGGCGCAGTCATAGACTGGCCGCAGGTGCCGGTGTTTGTAGAGGGCAGTTCCGATGCGGAACAGGAGGCCATAAAGTCACTGGCCCGTGACCTGTCCGGTAACGTATCGGTCCTGAGCTCCGTAGGCCGCAAAAAACTGCATATAGCCGCAGTGTTTGCCTGCAACTTTGCCAACCACATGTACGCCATAAGCGAGCAACTGCTCCAATCCGAGGGCGTGCCGTTCAGCGTCATGCTGCCCCTGGTCCGTGAGACCGCCCGCAAGGTGGAGACCATGAGTCCTGCATCGGCCCAGACCGGACCGGCTGTGCGCGGTGACCGCAAGGTGATTGAGGAGCACCTCAAACTGCTCAGCGAGAACCCTGAATACGCAGAACTCTACAGACTCATTTCAATTGACATAAACAAGGAACTCAAATGATAAACTACGATCTTTCCAAGCTCAAAGCCCTGATTTTTGATGTAGACGGAGTGCTCAGCAAGCCCATAATGCCGCTCTCACCCGCCGGTGACCCTGTCCGTACCGTCAATGTCAAGGACGGCTACGCCATGCAGCTGGCCGTCAAGATGGGACTCCACCTGTGCATCATAACCGGAGCCCGTGTGGAGGAGGTGCGCAAACGCTACGAAGGCCTGGGAATACAGGATGTATATATCTGCTCAAGCGTCAAGATCAATGACTTCAACCACTTTGTCCAGAAGTATGACCTCAAGCCCGATGAGATACTCTACATGGGCGATGACATACCTG